>JBJOLO010000543.1:0-23677 GCA_046045565.1 Planctomycetota bacterium
TCACTTGCAACTTGAGTAGACAAGCAGAAGTGGGGCTAAGAAGAGACGCATTCATTTCCACTCAGTGGGCTACTGCCATGAAAGCCGTTGCAGCCAAAACACGACACGCTCCTCTCGCACGATTGCCAATCTGCGTGATCGTGATTGCATTGGTTTTGGTGCCGATCTGCTTTCGATCTCGAAAAGAATCTGCTACCCACGCATTTGATGATCCCGCTTCCGCCACCGAGCCTGGTCGTGCCGACATCGATTTTTTCGAGTCGAAAATCCGTCCGGTGCTTGTCGAGCACTGCTACGCGTGCCACTCACGGCAGGCCGAGTCTGCTGGCAAGTTGCGAGGCGGGCTTCGAGTCGATGATCGCGAGGCGCTGCGTCGAGGCGGCGACAGCGGCCCTGGAATCGTACCTCGGGATGTCGATGCCAGTTTGCTGATCGCAGCCATGCGACACGATGGTTCCGACAACAAGATGCCGCCGTCGGGCAAGCTTCCCGCTGCGATCATCGCCGATTTCGAGTCGTGGATCGGCCGCGGCGCGCCCGACCCCCGAAAAGCCTCCGACAGTCGACAAGCCGGTGCCGATTCGCCAAAACCGCTGGCCACGGCGGCCGATCCCCTGCGGCACTGGGCCTACCAACCCACTCGGTCGGTAGTCGTGCCGGCCCTCGAATCTGCTCACGATCGTCAATGGACTCGCAACGAACTGGACAGTTTTATCGCTGCCTCATTGCGACAGCACGATCTATCCAGAAACGGCAACGCATCGTCCTCGACACTTCTGCGCCGTTTGTCGTTCGACCTTCGTGGACTACCTCCAAGCCCCGAGGAACTGGACGACTTTTTGAACAACGATGCACCCGATGCGTGGGAGCGCTCGATCGATCGCTGGCTGGCATCGCCCCGGTTCGGCGAACGCTGGGGTCGCCACTGGCTGGATGTGGCGCGATACGCCGAGTCGCTCACCTTGCGCGGATTCATTCTGCCCGAGGCATGGCGCTATCGCGATTACGTTATGGCCGCTTGGAATGCCGATCGATCACTTGGGGATTTCATCCGCGAACAGATCGCCGGCGACTTATTGCCGCATAGCACGCTTGAGCAAGCTCAGCGTCAACGTGTGGCCACCACGTTTCTCGTACTTGGCAACACGAATCTTGAGGAACAGGATAAGCAGCAATTGGTCATGGATGTTGTCGATGAACAATTGGACGTGATTTCGAAGGCGTTCCTGGCACAAACCGTGACATGCGCGCGCTGTCATGATCACAAGTTTGATCCGATCGCGACCAAGGATTACTACGCACTCGCCGGCATTCTTCGCAACTGCCAGACGCTGGAGCATGACAACGTTTCAAAGTGGCTGGAGTTTCCCTTGCCCGTCGAACCCGATCTGGAATCCGAGTTGAAGCGGCGTGAGCAGGCACTCACTACCAACGCGGATCGCTTAAAGTCGGCGCGGGACGCACTTAAGTCTGTCAGCGGCCAGCCAGCCTCCCCCAACTCATCGATTGTGGCTTTGAAAGAACTGCCGGGCATCGTGGTCGATGACGCGCAAGCCAAACGCGTCGGTGATTGGATGCAGTCGCAGCACACCAAGCCCTATATCGGCGATGGCTATCTTCATGATCGCGATGAATCAAAAGGCCAGAAAACGCTAACCTTCATCCCCGACTTGCCCCGCGCCGGTGAATACGAAGTGCGGTTCGCCTACACACCCGGCGGCAATCGCAGTCCGGCGGTAGCGGTAACCGTCTTCAGCGCCGATGGTGAAAAAACGCTGTCGATCAATCAACAGCAAAAACCGGCCATCGACGGCGTCTTCGTTTCGCTTGGCCAATTTCGGTTCGAACCGTCAGGTCAGAGCTTTGTGATCGTCGATACGGCGGGAACCCAAGGCCATGTGATTGCCGACGCCGTTCAATTTCTGCCGCTCGACGAACCGGCCTCTGTGAAAATCGATGCTCCCAAAAACAGCTCTGCGAACCGCCCCGATGTGACCGAGAAGAAAAAAAAGATCGAGTCGACTATCGCGCAACTGGAGGCGGAGCGAAAGCAACTGCAACAGTCGGGGCCGCAACGCCCGATGTTCATGTCCGTGCGGGAACGCGGCGAGAATGAAGACGCACCGATTCACAAACGCGGGTCCGTGCATTTGCTCGGCGAACGCGTTCCCCGCGGCTTTCTTCCATTCATCGGCCCGCCACCCGAAAGGCCCATCCCGTCCGATCGCAGCGGACGTCGGGAGCTGGCCGAGTGGCTCGCATCGGCTGACAACCCGTTAACTGCTCGTGTCTTCGCGAACCGGTTGTGGCACTGGACGATGGGGAGCGGTTTGGTTCGCAGCACCGACAATTTCGGCACCACGGGCGATTCGCCAACGCATCCCGAGCTATTGGAGCATGTGGTCATTCGATTTCGCGAGGGCCAGGATTCGCCCAAGCTGCTCATCCGAAGACTCGTCACCTCCGCGACCTACCAGCTCACCTCGGACGCTTCTTCCGAAATGCTTGCGATGGATCCCGAAAATCGCTTCCGTTGGCGGATGCCGCGCCGACGACTTGATGCCGAGTGCCTTGTGAATGCGATTTTGGCGTCGAGCGGCGAACTGGACCTTGCCCTGGGCGGCCCGACCTTGCTCGCGGGCGTCACGGCGGATTACGGCTACCAGCACCAGAGCATGCGACGCGCGGAGTACTGGCCCGTACTGCGTAATAGCGTGCCGGACCTTTTTGAGGTCTTTGACTTTGCCGATCCGAGCGTGGTCACGGGCCGACGGGACGAGAGTGTGATTGCCTCGCAATCGCTGGCGTTACTGAACCAGCCTCGCATGGCCTCCTGGTCGCAACAAGCTGCGCAGCGCGTGCTCGCGTTTTCCGAATCGGAGGAAACCCGCATCGATTACGCGTTCCGCTTAACGGTGGGACGCGTTCCGTTGGCTGGCGAACGGGATGCCATCATGCGATTCCTCAAGCAAGCACCTGTCAAGCAAGCACCAAACATAAGCGACACACGCGATCAAGCGCTTGATGTGTGGAGTTCCGTCATGCAATCTGTTTTTGCCTCAATCGACTTTCGTTATCTTGATTGAACCAACTGCCGGACATCGTTGCCGCGCCCGTGGAGTAACTGAGATGCATTCTCCCGACATCGCTCACCTGGACCGCCGATCTGCACTCACGCAGATAGCCTGTGGTTTCGGGTCGCTGGCAATGGCCGGCTTGACGGCTGAATCGCGAGCTCGCGACATCGGACAATCAGACGTGACAGCCCTGACAGCGTCACCTCGCGCCAAACGGGTCATCTTTCTTTTCATGCAGGGCGGCGTGAGTCAGGTTGATTCGTTTGACTATAAACCGGCATTGCAGCAGCGTGACGGAGAGATGCACGGATTTGACGATGCCCGTGTGATTGCCAACACGGGCAAACGTGGTTCTTCGCAGCGGATCATGAAGTCGCCGTGGAAGTTTTCGCAGTACGGCCAAAGCGGCCGCTGGGTTTCCGCGTTGTTTCCCCATATCGCCAACCAGGTCGATGATCTCTGCATGTTGCACGGCATGCACACCGAAGGGGTCGCTCATGGTCCCGCTACCCTGTTCCTGCATTGCGGATCGACCAATTCGATACGACCTTCGATTGGTTCGTGGGTCACGTACGGCTTAGGAACGGAAAACAACGACCTGCCCGGATTTGTTTCCATTACTCCATCCGCCGGCAACGGCGGCGTTCGCAACTACGGCAGCGCCTTCCTGCCTGCGAAGTATCAAGGCATCCCTCTTCACAAGCGGACGGCCGCGCCGCAATCCGGCGAGAACCGGGCATCCACTGAGGTTGCTGCATCGATCCGCAATCTTTCAAGCCCGCTTGATCCCGCCGCGCAGCGCCGGCAACTCGATCTGATCCAATCGCTGAATACCATGCAGCGTCATCGACACGAAGATGACTCGCGACTCGAGGCGGTCATTCATTCCTACGAGTTGGCTTGGCGCATGCAAACGGTCGCCCCGGACGTACTCAATCTCTCCCGCGAAACCGCGGCGACGCATGCTGCGTACGGTCTTGGTGATGCGGCAACCGACTCGTTCGCGAGGCAGTGTCTGACGGCCCGACGTTTGTGCGAGTCGGGGGTTCGCTTTATTCAAGTCACCTATGGCGACAACTCAGCGAATCCCGCTTGGGACCAACACTCGAACCTACCCAAACACGCCGATCACGCTCGCGCCGTTGACCGCCCGATCGCCGCGCTGTTGGCCGATTTGAAAGCCCGCGGTCTGCTCGAAGACACGCTGGTCTGGTGGGGCGGCGAATTCGGCAGGACTCCCTATGCGGAGAAAAACGGCACCGGTCGCGATCATAATCCCAACGGGTTCACGGTCTGGCTCGCTGGCGGCGGCGTTCGACCCGGAATGCAGTTCGGGGCAACCGATGAATTCGGTCATCAGGCAGTGCGAGACCGCGTCCACATGCATGACTTGCATGCGACGGTTCTGCATTTGCTGGGACTGGATCACCGGCGGTTGACCTACCGTCACGCGGGCCGCGATTATCGATTGACCGACGTGCACGGCGAAATCGTCCAGTCCATCGTCGGTTGAACGAGCCGTTACGCAGGAGTTCCCCATGAAACGCTTTTTCGCACCCTTGCCGCTGGGCGACATCAAAAGTCCTGCACTGCTCTATGCCAAAGGCCTCTTGATGCTGCTCGTCGGACTCCTCGCATCGGCACTACTACTTGCCATGCACCCCGATGCCAAAACCGCGCTGCTCCTTGCGATTGCGGTGTGGGGATTTTGCCGAGCCTATTACTTTGCGTTTTATGTGGTAGAGCACTACATCGATCCGGGCTATAAGTTTGCGGGGCTGATTTCGTTCATCCGCTACGCAGCGCGATCCCGTTCGCGCGAGTGATGAAACGGCGTGACCCCACGCGTGCCATGCGACGCTGCAAGGCGTTGGCTTGATCGCAGCACAACGAGTCCGGATCGCATCAACTGCGGATCGTTCCGTTCGCCTCGCCTATTCGCTGACAAACGGCGGGGACCGCGGAGAGCGTGAGGGTATCGCCCACGGCGAGCCTCGTATCGGCTTGCGGATGCATCTGGCGTTCACCGGACTTCGCCGCTCGAAAACAAAGGGCTGACATCCCTCCATACTCTGCCAATCCTCCGAGGGTACGCCCTGCTAACGCCGAACCGTCGGTAATCTCGACCTGGATGATCAGCATCAATTCCTCGCCGACATAGAAACTGCCAACCACGGAGGGATCCACTGCCGCCATCGCGAAAG
Organism: Planctomycetota bacterium; assembly: GCA_046045565.1. GTDB lineage: Bacteria > Planctomycetota > Planctomycetia > Pirellulales > Pirellulaceae > VGZA01. Next base: position 5,282 of record JBJOLO010000543.1, read on the forward strand.
CCGGTGCGGCGAGCGCGGAGGTGCTGAACGTTGTTTTGATTCCGAAGCCGCTGCGAATCTTGCTCGCCAAATTGGCATCGAACATTCGCAGCACCACGCGAATCTCGGGACGAACGTTCCTCGCGTTCAGTGCGATCTCCAGGTTTGCCAAGTCGTTATCGGTGGCGGCAATGATACTCCTCGCTTCTTTGATGTTGACTTGCTCGAGCACCGATGGCGTAGAGACATCGCCGTGCACGATCGCCACACCTAGTCGTCGAGCCTCCTCCACAAACCGACCTGACTCCTCACGCTCAATCACCACCACGTCCTGTCCCCATTGCCGCAACTGCTCCAGGACACGGATTCCGACATGCCCCAGACCGCATAACACAATGTGGTTCTTCATCCGCGAGCGTCTCCGTCCAAAGAAGTTTTCCAACCGGACGTGCAGTAGGTAGTCGGTCACCATACCGAGCGTCGCCGTCATTAGCGCTGCACCCGTCAGCATCAGCATGACGCCAAACAGCTTGATCCCCGTGGACTCCTTCGCCAGGGAAATATCGCCGTACCCCGTGGTGGTCATGGTCGTCACGACAAAATAGAGCGAATCCACCCAGCCTAATCCCAAGGCCGTGTGAAAGACGACGACCGCAACGGTCATCATCAGCAACGAGAGCACGACGATCGTAAGAAATGTTTTTCGCATGCGTGACTAGGTTTTACTGTTCACGGCATGCGAGATTCAAGTCGGACTCGGCCGCCCGGGTAAAAAGCGTCCCAAGTTCGGGCAAAGGCCGATGCCTAACGACTCGTCAGTCGAAATGGCTCCAGCTGATTTTTTTCCGCGTTGACGGTGCAGCGTAAGCCGGAGTCGGCCTGCGAGGCATAATTGGCGGGCAACAGATTGGCCCCCGCCCTGACCATTTCGTCCCCCTCCTGAACCAACTCGCGATACTCGACCGTCACGCGATATTCACCCGCAGGGGCACCGTCGTTCGGCTCATACGTCGTCAGGGAGAACTCGCCGCGCGAGTCGGTGATGGCCATCAAGCTTCGCTGGGTGCTGGCCACGGGATGAAACACGACCCGGGCCTCTGCCAAGGGGCGATCATCAAACAGCACCATGCCGCGCACCCGATACACCGCGTCCCGACGCTCGCCGCCACAGCCGCTCAGCATCGTGATCAAAAAAGCGATCAGGATGACTTGGAGTTTGGCTGACGTGATCCAATCGAATGGATACCGAATGCCAGAAACGGCCGGCAGTTCATGCATGGAGCTCTTGAGACTTGGACCGCAGTCAACTTCCGCGTGAGTACGCATCAGAATTGCTCAAGGACCGCGTCGCCGCCCATCTTGGTCACCAAATCGGCCAACGTTCGCAAGCGAACCGATTCGCTGAGAAAGTGGACGGAACCGTCAGCAAACAACACATTCACGCCAGCCGGATGAAAGCTGTAGAACAGGTGGCCGTATTCATTCGAATTGTTGATACGCATCGGGCCGGGAATCACGCTGTTATCACACCATACTACGCGCGTGCCGATTTCGTATGGATTGTCGTTCGTGGCCCAGGCACCCCCGCGAGCGCGAGCGCAATTCGGCATCGCCTTGTCCGCGACAGCCGGAATCATCCGACGGTTGCGGTAGATGTCTTCACGCCCCGCACACTCGGCGATCAAAATCGTGTTCGATGTCCCATCCAAAATGTTCGCCATCTTGTTCTGCTCGGGAAACTTACGCATCGCGCCCGTCAAATCTGCGTTCGGGGAAAAGCGTTCACCTGCGGGCAACTCGTTGTTAATCAGCAGACTCACCCCCTCCGTCACAAAGTAGTCGCCACACGCCCCCACCTTGTCCTGCTCGGGAGGCGTTTCTTTTTTTCGTTGCAGGCGTTTGGGATTGGGCGTGGAGGGACAGATGAACACATTCAAATGCTTGCGCACCGTATCGGCGTTCGGGATCGGGTACGCAGGACTGGTGCTCGAGACGCTACGCCACCAGTTCTGGCTTAAATCGTAACTCGCAGCGCTCACCATGTTCGACTGCTCGAGAAACGGAAGCAGATCCGGCGCCCAGTTGCGTTGCGGCAAGGTATCTCGCTTGGAATACGGCAGCATCCCGTAGGTGTCCTCGTGAAGCTGCATCGCCAAGCCAAGTTGCTTGAGATTGTTGACGCAACTGGTACGGCGTGCGGCTTCCCGGGCGGCTTGTACCGCAGGTAGCAACAGCGACACGAGAATACCGATGATGGCAATCACCACGAGAAGTTCAACCAGCGTGAACCCTCGCGATCGCCCCTGTTCGTTCATTCGCATTGCCACATTCCTCCGTAGCCGCCATCCACTGCATTTGACGTGCCAAGTTATCATCGGCTTTCAGTCGGTCGTATATGCCAGCGATGTTCGCTCAAAACGGCATTTCAGAGGGCCATTTTCCTGAGAGACTTCCAAGCGTGGCTGTTTTTTCGCCACGCACGTTGATTCATTCACCACCGGCATCCGCATGACGTGGCGGAGAAACCCGAATTGGCAGGCCTGGAATGCCCGAGTCGGAAGGCAGGAAAATCGGGGCGGGCGGTGGGGTATCTCGCATCGATAGGACGGGAATACTTACGGACAATTCCCCTTGCCCCCAATAGCGGTTCACCCGCCGATTCCAGGCTTTACGGTCTGCCTTGATCGCGTAGGTTCCTCAGCGGCCGGCGGCTTCAGCAAAAACCACGAACTTGCCATTCGCTCCCGCCACAGCGGCTGCCCCTTTGCCCGCAGCCTTGCCCACTCCGGCAGGTCCCACCGGGCGAGATTGTGCGTCATAGAGCTGCCAGCCTAATTTATCCTCGTGATTCCACACCACGAGTGACGCACCTTGCGACCCGGGCAGAGCCAGAATTCCAGTCCGCATCCCGGTTTGCCCGGGCGTCTTGGTTTCCGCTGGCCCCATCAGAAGGCCCTCCTTGTTGAGCTTCGCGAAATAGATCGCTTTTTGCGTCGGCCATGCCGCCACATATCCATCGCCGTCAGGCACCACGGAGTAGTACGTCATCGGGCAGCGGTCGATCTTCCAGTTCACGGTGCTTACCGGTCGACGCGAAACGGTCCCATTGCTCTGGTCCCAAAGCACAAGAAACATGTCGCGATCGTTGTTCGTCTCTTCGCGATAGAGAATCGCTAATCGCCCATCCGCACCGTAGGTTGCACTCGTCGTACAGCAATTGCACGGATCGAACTCAGTCGAGATCTCCTGTGTCGCACCAAACGACTTACCGTGATCGTGCGACACGTTCGCATAGAGTTTGTCAGCAAGCCAAACGGCTGTCACATTTCCGCGAGCATCGGCCGCCAGCGAAAACCCCTCGCTGGGAGTCTTATTGATATTGGCCACGGCAGAGAACGCAGTCGCTGCAGGATCCAACCTCGCATAGAAGAAACCCCACTCCTCCTTCGGCAACTTCAATTTCCACGCATTATTGTGCAAGGCCACGTGCACGTGGCCTTGCGGACCGATCACCATATCCCACACGGCAAACTCCAGACCTTCAGGCCGTGGCGATTCGTCCAAGATCGGCATCGGCTTGCTGAAACTCCGACCTCCGTTCTCGGATCGGGCATAGCGAGGCCCCTGGGCCGAATCCATTGCCAAATGGATCACTCCCCGGCTATCGCTGCGGGCAACCACAGGTCGGCAGCCCTCAGGTGGCGACGCAACCAGCACTTCCGGCATCTCGGCCGCACACACGACTCCAGAGAAAACGTTGCTTTCCCCCTCGCGCGACCATTGGGGACTCGAGACGAAAATCAGCGAGCCCCACACCGCTGCTGCCACAACGAAACGGCTTGCGTGACAAGCCAGGCCGATTCGTCCCTTGCCATCCAAGCCATTCAACGACTTTCTTCCATATCGCATAACACAACCTCTCAAGACTGGTCGCAACAGCATTTCGATTGTTCAGAACGGGCCCGTATCATAATCGCGTTCACGATCCGACGCACCGACCGATGCATATCTTGCCATCTGCGAACGGGATTTACTCGCCGGGCACAACGTCGTTGAGATCGCGGGTTGCGAGAACCCTCCAAACCCTGATGTCAATATTGTCATTCACAAAGCGCACATTGCTATCGCACGAGAGCAGATTCACGCCTTGCGGATGCGAACTCCGTGCCGTGGACAGGGCTTTATTTCCCGAGGCATTACCACAGTCCCAGTTTGTGGAGTTCGGCGTGTAGTAATGATTGTAGAGCGTATTGCCGTAGTGGCCGTCAATCCACTTGCCGCCTCGTCGACCGCTCCATGTGCCCGCACCGGCCTGGCAACTTGCGGGAGTCGTATCGCTGCCGCCGGGCAGCAATAGCATGTCACGACGCCAGTCGCCGGGCACCGTGCCGCTCGCAGCAAGACCTCGCCCGAGAATCGACTCGCTGAACGCCGCCGTATTCGATGTGCCGTCGAGGATGTCTCGAATTCCAATATTGGCTTGCGTAAAGACTCCGTCGCCTGACGCAATCAGACCGTAAGCCACCGTGCCGGTTCCATTGTTCGCCACGTAATTTGAGCCGGCCTCCACCAATCCAGGAATACGCCCCTGCCCGACATCCGACGGGCAGACAAACATCTTGATGGCGATTTTTGACGCCGCGATGTTGGAAGGGTTTGCGAGCGGCGTGCCGTAATCAACCAGATTCTGCACATTGCTCATTTCACAGTAAGGCAGCAGTCGCGACAGCGACGAGTGGACAAGCGGAAAGGGATTCCGCGCCACCGGAAAACAATCGAAGGTTCCATGGTAATTCTGCATCGCCAAGCCGATCTGCTTCAAATTATTCACGCAGGTGACGCGCCGCGCCGCCTCGCGTGCAGCTTGGACCGCCGGCAGAAGCAAGGCAACCAGGATGCCGATGATCGCAATCACAACCAGCAATTCGACCAGCGTGAAAGCAGATCGACGCTCGCGCGATCCAAGTCGCGCATGACGAAAGAAAGCATTCATCGAATTCAAGTCTCCGCAATCAATGCACTGTGATTCAACGCAGGTCGCCAGCCGCGAAATCGAGTACGCTAACCTGAGATACGCTTCCGCCCGTCAACCATCCGATGCCCAATCGCATTTCGCGGATGGCAGCAATGACGCCAATGGCGTATTCAGTTCAGCGTGATGTCGACACTCCCCGCTCGAACCTGCGAGCGGAACGCACCGGCGCACCGAACTTCAGGAACACCGAACTTCAGGCGCAGCGGATGCCACAGTGCTTCCAACCGTTTGAAAGAAAAACAACGGCTTAAGCGCGAAGAGCACGCGGGGGTGGAACCGGCGGAGCAGGCCGGTCGATCGAGTAATGCGTGGTGTCCGTCATCCGCAGAACACACGGTTGCGGCAAATCGATCCGCACGAATTGTCGAACCGGCAACATGACCTGCACCATTGCCCATAGCGATGACTGACCACGGCAACGTTGCGACATGCCTCCGATGGCGATGCCAAACGTCAGGTTTGACTCGTCGGTTTCCACAGCTTCCGAGCCGGCTGACCCGTTGTTTTCATCCTGGTGGGAGCAGCAACTTCGAGCCAACAGTCCGGCCTTTGCGGGCTCATGTTCTTCCATGTCATCATCAGCCGGATGGGGGCAGCATGCGTCGTGGTGACTCGAGTCACACGCGCCGTCGTTCCCAGACGAAGCGGCAGGTGAATCCCCGCTCCCAGTCACACCATCGATCGGTACACCATCGATCGGCGAACCGCCGAATTGAGCCAGGAAGAAATCAGGCGGGGTGACACCATGTTTTTTAGCCCATGCACGCCGTTCGGCAGGCGTAAAGCAGCAGCACCCGTTCCAACACGCTTCGGCACTGACGCAACCGCAGCCGTGGTGTTGACAGGGAAAGGGCACCGACCCGACCACATCGCGGCGGGCGACAACGGGAAATCCGAGCGTGGCACCAAGCACGGCGAGCGCAACCGCGACCAGCACGACCTTTCGGCCGATGGTTTTTGTGAGTCGTCTTTTCTGTCGCCCAATGTCCATCGCGAGCTGCAATCCACATTCTCAGTGCCGGTTTGATGAGGCGTGCGATCAAAAACGACTGCTTGCCTCGGCTTCCGTCGTTGCGATCTCGAAGAACTTATCCAGCCTCGTGACACCGATCACGCCACTGACAAAGGGCTGCAAATTGCAAAACACCACTCGACTGCCACTGGTGTTCGCGTCGGCAACCAAGGCCACCAAACATCCGACTCCGCGCGAATCGATACGAGGCGATCCGGATAGGTCGATGACCATCTTCGATCCCGATTGGCCGACGAGCGGATGAAGTTGCTCGCGAAAAACATCTCGCGCCGACTCGTCGATCTTGCCGTCGGTTTTGGCGAGTACATAACCGGTTGCTTGCGTCACCGTTACTTGCATCTGCGTATCTCCCACGAAAAGTACCGCAATGACCTCGGTATGGTAGCACGTTCATGACGCCGCGTCACGGAGCCACCCCGCGTATAGCCTCTTACCGGCGGCCGGCCTCGTATCGGCGTTCGGCACAGAACGGACCTGCTTCCGCTCCTGTTCTTTGACCACAGCACTTGCACGCACTTGCCGCAACTCGCCAGAATCGATGTTATTGAACGCGAGCCTCCGTTTCCCGTGTTACCGATCGTTCCGTTTTAGGACCCCTCCCCACCATGGCCTACCTTCTGGGTACGGACGAAGCCGGTTACGGCCCCAATCTGGGGCCGCTTGTCGTCGCGGCCAGCGTATGGGAGGTCCCCGATCCTTGGTTGCTCGAACTGCCGGAACACGATCTGGCTCAACTCGATTTGCGCGAAAAACTTCGCCCGCTCATCGTCGGCCCGGACCAATCCCCGACTGCCGACCAATTGCAGCTCGGCGATTCCAAGCAACTCTACTCGCCCCGTTCAGGCATTCGTCTGCTGGAGCGCGGGGTGCTCACAGCCCTGGGAGCCGTGCTGAACAGCAACAGCACGGCCCGCATCGAGAATAAGAATACGGTAGCGATCCGCACGGAGGAGGCCGAAACTTCCCAGCGGATGCCTGAGTCTTGGCGGGAAATCTGGAAGGCGTTGGGAGCTGCATCCGATCAGTCCATCGACGAGCAACCATGGTTTCGGGGCTATGATCCTCCCCTGCCGCGCAAAGCGGCACGTGATGAAATCGTCGGTAGCGTTCCCTCGATTGCCGCTCGACTGAAGGCGAAAGAAGTTCGGATCGAGCGACTGCGAGCCGTCGCAGTATTCCCCGACGAATTCAATCGGATGGTCGAACAACAAGGAAACAAGGCTACCGTCCTGTCGCTGACGACACTGATGCTCGTGCAGGAAATCCTTGCCGGCCTCCACGGCCAACGCATCTACGTAAGCTGCGACAAGCATGGCGGACGAAACCAGTATCACGCCTGTCTACAATCGCTTTTCCCGGACCACTGGGTCGAGGTAGTGCGGGAGAGCCGTGCACGTAGCACCTATCGATTTGGCAAACCTCCCGAGTGCGTGGAAATCCACTTCGCAGCCAAAGGTGAATCGTTTCTCCCAGCGGCACTGGCCTCGATGACCGCGAAATACCTGCGCGAGTTAGCGATGGAGGCCTTCAATCAGTTCTGGTGCGAGCGGGTGGCGAATCTCAAGCCGACGGCGGGCTACCCGCTCGACGCGGTACGCTTCCGAGCCGAAATTCAGGCCACACAGGATCGGCTTGGCATCGCCAAGCAAATGCTTTGGCGTAATCGCTAGATTGCACCCATCGACGTCGCAGCCCGATACTGCGTGTGCCGACAGGCGTTACGAGGCGGCCGACGAAAGTGTTCCTGTGAGCAGCTTGAAGCGACGCCAACTCGAATCGTGTCGGGTTCGAAATCCCCGGGCCGAGAAGCAAGGCCACGATCAATGTGCGGTTCGCTGCCAGGATCGCCGCCGGGCAGGAAACCTCCATGACGGTCCTCTTCAATCCTTGACAACGCGGGGCGGGAATCCTAGATTGCCATGCTGGTAACGGTATGCCTGAGGCTCAGTTACGACATCAACAAGACCATCGGCTTGATCGATAGAAGTTATCCGCAACCAGACACCAGTACGGTAGTCTCTTCATGATCTCGTCGAAATGATCTCTCGCTTGCGGCCGCGCCATCCGCAAAACCTTGATGTCGGCACCAACTGAACTCGACATGGAATCAAAGATGAGTATCGATTTGAGTCACGTCGCACGTGACCTCGGTCTGCCAGCCGAACAAGTTCAGCGGACTCTGGAATTGCTTGACGAAGGGAACACCGTTCCCTTCATTACCCGATTCCGCAAAGATCAGATCGGCGGGCTCGATGAAGAGCAGGTACGTCGGATCCAGGATGCCGCTGCGAAACAGCGGCAGTTGGAGGATCGCAAACAGACGATCCTGAAATCGGTCGAGTCGCAGGGGAAGCTGACTGACGATTTGGCGGAACGGATCCGTGCCGCCCGTTCGATCAAGCATCTTGAAGACCTCTACTTACCGTTCAAGCAGAAAAAGCAAACGCTGGCCACGCTCGCGCGGCAGCGAGGTCTTGAACCGCTCGCCGAGGAAATCCTGGCGGGGACCACAGCCGACCTGAACGCCCGCGCAACGGAATTCATCTCGCCCGATAACGGCCTGCCGTCCGTCGACGACGTCCTGGCGAGTGTCGGCAATCTCCTGGCGGAAAAATTCTCCGAACGAGCGGATTTGCGCAGTCGCCTGCGACGCGTCATGCAGCGAACCGGCAAGATCGTCACCACGCGCATCGAGAGCGAGAAAAAATCTGAACCAAACGCCGCAGCGAACTCCAATGCCGAGACGGTAACGCCTTCGGAGTCCGCCGAGCACGAAGAGCTTGACGAGTCGTTGGAGTCCATGCTGGCTCAGCAGGAAACGGACGACCAGCACGAGACCGGCGAACAGGACACCGGGGAAACGGAGACGGGCGACTCGGAGCATGCCGATGCGTTGTCCGAATCGGTTTCGGAAGTCGAGCACTCGGACGGTGAAGCGAGTGAAACCCCGGTCACGGATTCCGACGGTGCCACAGTCGTGTCGGAATCGGTGCCGGGAGCAGAGCCGGTCGCTTCGACCGTTGCTGATGACTCGAATGCGTCTTCGAAATCAGCCGCAGATACTCCGCTCGGCGAAACGGATCATGCTGCCGCCTCCGACGCAGGTGCAGGCACGACCTCCAATTCCACTGCCGCGCCGCTGCGAACCGTGGTCGTGGCCCGCATGAGTGCCAAACAGCAAGCTCGAGCTGCGGCACGCGAAGCAAAGAAGAAGAAACGCCAAAAACTGCTCGAAAGCGCTTTTAAAGACTACTACAACTTCCAGGAACCGGTCGGAAAAATTCCCCACCACCGGATTCTCGCGATCAATCGCGGCGAACGGGCGCGAGTGCTGCGGGTGAAGATCGATGTCGATCTGGACGCGATCGCTCGCGAGGCCGATGAGTTGATTGTGACGCAAGGACATCCGCATTCGGAATTCCTTCGCGGATGCTTGAAGGATGCGCTCTCCCGGCTGATCGTGCCGAGTCTCGAGCGGGAACTGCGGCGCGAATTGACCGAGAAAGCCGAGACGCACGCGGTCGAGGTGTTCATTCAGAACCTGCGCAAGTTGTTGCTGCAACCACCGGTCCGCGGCCATAAGGTGCTCGCCATCGATCCCGGATTCCGTAGCGGTTGCAAACTCACGGCCATCGACCAGTTCGGCACGGTGCTTGACCACGGCATGATCCACGTGATCGGCAGCGAACAGCACCGGCAGCTATGCCGCACGCGACTCGTCGATATGATCAAGAAATACGGCATCACGGTCGTCGCGATCGGCAACGGCACCGCTTGTCGCGAAACGGAGACCTTGATCGCCGACCTGCTGGCCAACGAGTTGAGTTCCTCCGATGTCGCCTATGTGATTGTGAACGAGGCGGGAGCCAGCGTTTATTCAACAAGCCCCATCGGTCGTGAGGAACTGCCAAAGCACGACGTCACGGTTCGCAGTGCCGTATCGATCGGTCGACGCTTGCTCGACCCGCTCTCCGAACTGGTGAAAATCAATCCGGCGAACATCGGTGTTGGACTCTATCAACATGATGTGAAGGCGAAGCATTTACGCGATTCCCTGGACGCCGTGGTCGAATCGTGTGTGAACTTCGTCGGCGTCGATGTGAACACAGCTAGTCCGGCGCTCCTGCGATACGTTTCGGGCTTGAATCAATTGACGGCTCGCCGTCTGTACGAGTACCGCTTGCAGCATGGTCCGTTTAAGAATCGCGAGCAGTTCAAGCAGGTTCCCGGATTCGGCGACGCCACGTTCGTCCAGGCCGCTGGGTTTTTGAAAATCATTGGCGGCGATAATCCGTTGGATGCCACCTGGATCCACCCCGAAAGCTACGCCGTGGCGAAACGGGTGCTGGAGAAGTTGGGTGCGAGCGTTGAGGAGCTGGTGCCCAATCTGCCTGCGCCTCCACCCGTGGAAGCTTCGACGCCGGTGCTGGCCCAAACGGAAATGAACTTCGAGGTGGCCACCGAGGCAACGCCTCCGGAAACCGCGACCACACCGGAATCCCCAACCGTTCCTGTGACGGATCCGGCCGAATCATTGGCCCCCGTCGAATCCAAGCCGGCTGGTTCCGCCGTGGCAGACGAATCATCGAGCGATCCGGTTGCTCCCGTAGCGACGTCCTCGACGCCCGCGTCGGACTCAACCGCAACGAGGGAGACATTAGCAGCTCGCATTGCTGCAGTGCGAACGGAAGAACTCGCCGCCGAACTTGGAATCGGCCAACTGCTGCTGGAAGACATGCTGGCCTCGCTCGCTCGACCGGCCCGCGATCCTCGCGAAGACTTGCCCGCTCCGGTATTCCGCCGCGGCATCATGAAACTCGAGGACTTGGCGCCAGGCATGGAGCTTTCCGGAACGGTACTGAACGTCGTGGATTTCGGCGCCTTTGTGGACATCGGTCTCTCGGACAGCGCCTTGGTCCACATCAGTCGCCTCGCCGACCGATTCATTCGCGATCCGCACGAAGTTGTTGGCGTCGGCGACATCCTGACCGTTTGGGTTGTCGATGTCGATAAACAGCGGCGTCGCGTCTCGTTGACGGCGATCAAACCGGGCAGTCAACGGCCGCAGGAACAGCGGCGTCCCAAACCGGCGAAACAGGAAGGTTCCCGTCCGCCGCGCGCTGTTGCGTCCGCGGCAACGACTGGTGCGGGATCCGTTGGCACGGGAGCGGGTGGCACGGGCGGACGCGGAGGCGAGCGGGGAGGCCATGATCGGGGTCCCCGTCGCGGAGGACCGCCCCGTCGTGACGGCGGACGCCCACGCGTTCATCAGCCGCCGCCCAAGCCGAAACCGATGAAGCCGATCACGAAAAAAATGATCGACGGCAAGGAGCCGATGCGAACCTTTTCCGATTTGCTGCAGTTCTATCAGCACAAGGGCGACGATGGGCCCCCGCCTCCCGCCGCTGGCCAGGGTTCGTGATCCATGGACTTTGAAAACCGTCTGCAGCGAGCCATCGAGCGCGGACAGAAGCGCAGCGAGGTCGAGACGCGCGAAGCCGCGGCACGAGCGCTCAGCCATGACGAGCAGCGCGTGCTGCACTCCAAATACCGGCTCGAACTTTCGGAACATATCGAGAGTTGCTTCAAGAAGTTGGTGAATTACCTCCCCGGCTTCCAGATGGAGACGATTTTTGGCGAGCGTGGCTGGGGCGCAGCTGCCAATCGCGACGCGCTGCGATTGGACCGCGGCACGCGAGAACGCGATTTCAGCCGGTTGGAAATCACGGTGCGGCCGATCGGCCCGATGATGATTCTCGAAATCGCCGCCAAAGGCACCATCCGGAATCGAGAAGTACTCAGTCGCAGCTTCTACGAACAACTGACGAATGTCGACTTGCCGAAATTTGTCGAGCAAATCGACAGGTGGGTGCTGGAATTCGCTGAGATCTATGCCGCCCAGGGGTGATTCGCGAACGACAAGCCCCGCGGCACCGTGAATCCGGATCGCTTCGCAACGCGCACCGATTCAGGCGACCTCCTTGCGTGCACGTCGATGCAAATTTACCACAATCATAACGATCTCGTACTTCATGAAAGGAATGCAGCTGTATGCCTGCGGTGGGAACATTTTCCGTAGTTCGCGATGAAATTGCCGGTGTTCGAGTTGCGGATCTGGCGAAGCAATTTGGCACGCCCACGTATGTGTATGACGCAGCGAAAATCGTCGAACGCGTCAACGATCTGAAAGCCTTCGACGTGATCCGCTACGCGCAAAAGGCGTGCTCCAACCTCGCCGTGCTCGACTTGGTTCGTCGTCAAGGTGTGTTCGTCGATGCCGTTAGCGCGGGAGAAGTCCATCGCGCCCTGGCGGCCGGCTACTCCCTGCATGGTAATCCGCCTCCCGTCGTCTATACCGCCGATATCTTCGATCGTGAGTCGCTCGAACTGGTCGTGAATCGAGGCATTCATGTGAACGCGGGTTCGATCGATATGATCGACCAGCTTGGCAGCCGCGTGCCCGGCCAATCGGTGACGCTCCGCATCAATCCTGGATTTGGACACGGCCACAGTCAGAAAACAAACACCGGTGGCACCGCGTCAAAGCATGGCATCTGGCACGAAGAACTCTCGGATTGCCTCCAGCTGATCGATCGCCACGGAATGTCGGTCACAGGGATCCACATGCACATCGGGTCCGGTACCGACTTGGAGCACTTGAGTCAGGTTTGCGGTGCGCTCGAAAAGACGGTGCTCGAAGTGGGCCGTTCGGTGACCTCGATTAGCGCCGGCGGTGGTTTGCCTATTCCCTACCACGCCAAGCAATCGTACGTCGACTTGGACGCCTACTACAAACTTTGGGACGCGACACGCAAACGCCTGGAGGAAAAACTCGGTCACAAACTGTCGCTGGAAATCGAGCCGGGACGATACCTGGTGGCGGAGAGCGGCTACCTGATCTGTGAAATCCGTGCGGTGAAGCGCCAGGGTGACAACGTCTTTTACCTGCTCGACGCCGGATTCAACAATCTGGCCCGTCCTATTCTCTACGGTGCCTATCACCCCATGTCGGTTGCCCACGCTGCCGGACGCCCCAGCCAATCCGTGATTGTCGGCGGTCCCCTGTGCGAATCGGGCGATATCTTCACTCAGGAAGAGGGTGGTTTCGTTTGCCAACGCTCCTTGCCCGTGGCCCATGTTGGTGACTACATGGTCATCGAATGTGCGGGTGCCTACGGATTTGTAATGGCTTCCAACTACAACTCCAAACCCCTCGCCGCCGAAGTGTTGATCCAAAACGGGAATGCTCACCTGGTGCGAACCCGCCAATCCAACGAGGACCTGCTGCGAGGCGAGATGATTCCCGGTGGTCGCTAAATGACGATCTTTTCCCGATCGTGACGCGTTGCCTTTCGCGACGTGCGCCCGAAGAATAACATCGGTCCCGCGCAGTGACGGTTGTCCCGCGGGTAGAGCATTCTTTGAGGCCACGTCGATGAAGATCATCTTTGAGTTTCTCGGCGGTCCGAACGACGGCCAAGTCGCGTATGGCCAACTGGGCCAGCCGAGCGATGCCGAGCGACACTACCTGTTTTCCAATCACGGAGCGATCGGCCATCGATTCAAGATTGCTTCCCGATGGGCGATCGAGACGCTGGTGCGTGAGCAACTGCAGGAAGAACGGCCCCACCATTTTCAACGACACTATTACGTCGTGACCGAGCGGCTGGAAAGCGACGACGAGGTCTGGGTCCGCGCGGCATACGAGACGCACGACTGAACTTCGAGGTCCCGAAAAGCCTGCGAACGCAGCACCATCTGACGCACGCCACGCGTCAATCCATGCCTCGGCATGCTTCAACCGGCTCACTGCGTCCCATTCCGATCGAGTCCGCTCAGAATCCGCGAGCTACATGCCGGAATTCTTCAACAGTTCGGCTTGTTTTCAGCAATCTTCTCTGCCATTTTGTTAGGAATAGAAGGCGTCAGCCCCCCTGCTCCTTTGCCCTCCCCCTACGTCGATCGCCCTGTTGCATCCCACTGGGTCGCGTCCCTCGAAATCCCGCTCGAAATCTCCACAGACTCGTCAGCCATGATCCGATTTTCCATCCCAGCGTTTTTCCTCGCCTTGGCGGAACTGATTGCTGGAACCGCCCTTGCCGAAGCACCGCTGACTTTTGAACACCATGTCCGACCGATCCTCAAAGCCCACTGCTTTCAATGTCATGGTGAGACAGCCGATCCTCAAGGCAAACTCGACCTGCGGCTGCAACGCTTGATCGTTCGCGGCGGGGAGTCGGGAGCCGCTCTCGTGGCCGGGAAACCGGAAGCGAGCCTGATGCTGAATCGCATCGAGCAAGGTGAAATGCCTCCCAAAGGAGGCGTCACGCCGGCAGAACTGCAGATCTTGCGGCGATGGATCGCCGAGGGGGCAAAGACGGCTGCACCGGAACCCGACGATCCGGCAGCGGCAGCCATCTCGACCATCGAACGGGCCTTCTGGGCCTTTCAGCCGATACGCATCCAACCAGTTCCCGCTCCTTCGAGCGTCGATGTGTTGCGTAATCCGATCGATGCCTGGCTCGAGTCCGCGCTCGAAGAACGAAGTTTGAAACTTTCGCATGTCGCTCCCGCCGCCACCATCGCGCGACGTCTGGCGATCGACCTTTGGGGATTGCCGATGTCGCCCGAAGAAGTCGCCGACTTGGTTGCCGATGATGCTCCCGATGCCCATGAACGGACCGTGGATCGGCTGCTCGCCTCGCCGCGCTACGGTGAACATTGGGGCCGACATTGGCTCGACACCGCAGGCTATGCCGACTCGGACGGGTACTCGGAAACCGATCCCGTGCGTCCCTACGCCTACAAGTACCGCGATTACATCATTCGATCGTACAACGCCGACAAGCCTTGGGATCAGTTTCTGATCGAGCAACTGGCAGGCGACGAGCTGGTGGCCAATCCGCCCGTTCAACTGAAACCGGAGGAAATGGAACGCCTCGCCGCAACCGGATTCCTGAGATTGGTGCCCGACGGCACCGCCTCGGGCGCGGCGGTGAAAGAGGCGGCCAATGCGGTGGTAGCCGAGTCGATCAAGGTATTTAGCACGTCGGTGTTGGGCCTGACTGTCGGCTGTGCTCAATGCCATGATCATCGCTACGATCCCATTCCGCAGACCGATTACTACCGATTGCGAGCGATCTTCGAACCGGCATTTGACCTCACAGCCTGGCGCGCTCCCGCGCAGCGACTGGTCTCTTTGTATACCGACGAGGATCGCGCCAAAGCGGCGGAAATTGAGACGCAAGCCACGCAGTTGGAGGCGGCGCGCACGAAGAAGCAGGACGAATACATCGCCGGCACACTGGAGAAAGAGCTCGCAAAAATTGCCGAGGACCGTCGTGAATTGGTACGCACGGCACGCAACACGCCAGCCGACAATCGCACCCCCGAACAGTCACAGCTTCTCAAAGAGTTTCCCAGCGTGAATGTCGATGCGGGATCACTCTACCTGTATGACAACAAGGCTGCGGAAGATTTAAAGAAAGAAGCCGAAGCGATCGCGAAATTACGAGGCACAAAACCGGCAGAGGACTTTATCAGCGTGCTGAGCGAAGTCCCCGGCCGCATTCCGGAGACCTCGCTTTTCGTACGTGGCGACCCCGACCAACTCGGCGCAAAACTGCAGCCCGGTGACCTCTCGGTGTTGTCCGAAGTCGCTCCCGTCTCCCTGCCGATCGACGATGCATCCCTGCCAACCAGCGGCCGTCGACTCGCCTACGCCCGACACCTTACCAACGGTCAGCATCCCCTTACCTCGCGGGTCGCGGTCAATCAGCTTTGGCACCATCATTTCGGCCGCGGCATTGTCGGCACGCCGGGCGACTTCGGTGTCCTGGGCGAAAAACCAACTCATCCGGAATTACTCGATTGGCTCGCCTCCCGGTTTTCTGCGAGCGGACGGTCGGAGCCATCGAGTCCGAATGCATGGTCGGTCAAGCGCATGCATCGCTTGATCCTTACCTCCACCGCATGGCAACAATCGTCACGTCGACGAGCTGATCTGGAAAACGCCGATCCCGACAACCGGCTGCTTGGCCGTTTCCCGGTACGCCGCATGACCTCCGAATGCGTGCGCGACACAATGCTCGCTACCAATGGCATGCTTTACAACAAGTCGTTCGGTCCCGCGGTACCTGTGATGGAGGACGACGTGGGACAGATCGTGGTCGGGATCGAGAACAAGAACGGCGAGAATCGCCCGGGGCCGATCATTCCCATGCATGGGGAGGATTGCCGCCGGAGCGTTTACATCCAGATTCGTCGCACGCGGTTGCTCGGGATGCTCGATACCTTCGACCTGCCCACGATGGAGCCGAACTGCTCAGCCCGCAACTCTTCGACCGTGACGCCCCAATCGCTCCTGATGATGAACAGTGACTTCGCCTTAAGCGCATCGCGTGATTTTGCGACGCGTCTTGAGAAAGAAACGGTGGATCCGGTCGAGCGGATCCGACGCGCGTTCTTGTTGGCGTATGGCCGTCCGGCAACCGAAGCGGAAATCGCGGCTGCGCAGGGGTTCCTTGCCGAGCAACAAGCGAATTTTTCGCAGGTAGCTGTCAAAGAAGCCGACGCATCGAAACGGATCGACCCGGCCCATTGGTCTCTGGCGACTTTCTGTCAGGCGATCTTCAGTTCCAACGAGTTTCTCTACGTGGAGTAGTTACGTATGCTGCCTTCGCTTTCACGTCGTCAATTGCTGCATCAATCCACGTGTGGTATCGGCACCTTGGCGTTGGCCTGGATGATGAAATCGGAGCCGGCGTTTGCGGAGCCTGCGCGACCGGAACTCGTGCCTCGAAAGTATGACCTGCTGCCCAAGGCGCCGCCCCAACCGGCTCGCGCCAACGCCATGATTTCCATCTTCATGCAGGGCGGCCCAAGTCAAGTTGACCTGTTTGATCCCAAACCGAAACTCAACGAGTTAGACGGCCAATCCTTTCCGGGCGATATCAAATACGACAACGCCGCCCAGGCCAGTTCCAAAATCCTTGGCTGCCCTTGGAAATTCGCGCCGCGCGGGCAATGCGGCATGGAGTTGTCCGAACTCGTGCCGGGATTGGCCGAGATCGCCGATGAAATCACGTTGGTCCGGTCGATGTTCACCGGCGTCAATAATCACGGACAATCCATCGACGCGATGAACACGGGCCGCGCCGTTTCTTATCGACCATCCTTGGGCAGTTGGATGGCGTATGGGCTCGGTTCCGAGAGTCGCAATCTCCCCGCCTTTGTGGTGCTGACCGATCCTGACGGCCTGCCGGTTCTGGGAGTGCAGAATTGGTCGAATGGCTGGCTGCCGTCGCTGTTCCAGGGTACGGTAATTCGCCCTCGCGAACCGCGGATTTTGAATCTGGACGCACCGTCAACACTCCAAGGCGCACCTCAAGCCCGCTACCTGCAATTCCTGTCGCAACTGAATCGGGATCACTCCGCCAATCACCCGGGCGAATCGGATCTGGATGCGAGGATCGCCAGTTACGAGTTGGCTGCGCAGATGCAATCCGCCGCCAAAGAGGCGATTGATTTGTCGCAGGAGAGCGCCGCCACCCTCAAGTTGTATGGTATCGACGAACCCGCCACGAAAGATTTTGGCGAACGCTGCCTCATCGCACGCCGGCTCATCGAACGCGGTGTACGCTTCGTACAACTCTACACCCGCTACCAGTTCTGGGACCACCACGGCAGTATCCGTTCGGCGCTTCCGGACGCGTGTCGTAAAGTCGACAAACCCTCCGCCGCACTCGTCAAAGATCTGAAACAGCGAGGTCTGCTGCCTTCGACTGTCGTGCATTGGGGCGGCGAAATGGGACGATTGCCGGTCATTCAGAACGATGCGGGCCCCGACAAAGTCGGCCGCGACCATAACACCTACGGTTTCAGCAGTTGGTTCGCCGGTGGCGGTTTCCGTGCCGGGTATGTTCACGGGGAAACCGATGAGTTCGGTCACAAAGCGATTCGCGATGTCGTAACGCACAGCGATTATCACGCTACCTTGCTGCACCTGTTCGGTCTCGATTATCAAAAACTCGTCTTCCAGCGTAATTTGCAAGAGGTTTCGCTCGTGGACAAACAACCCTGCAAGATCATGCACTCTTTATTAGCCTGAGTTGTTCCATGCCCGTTGTTTTGATCATGCCCGAAGCGATGCTTCACAAGCCGGCTCCGGACAACGCGCTTTTCCAATTGGACGGCGTGGTCCTCAGCCCGCATATCGGTGGCGAAGATACCGTCTCGTCAAGTAACATGGGTTGCGAAGCTGCGAACTGCGTTATCCGGCTTGATCGCGGCGAATAGCCGACCGGCGCCGTCATCAACCAGGAACTGCAATCCGGCTGGGAATGGTAGA
>JBJOLO010000577.1:0-11309 GCA_046045565.1 Planctomycetota bacterium
ACGAGATGCTCGCGTTCGATTCCGCTTTCGCTGCGGACGATGATCGTTCGCTTGCCGCGTCGCTTCTCGCCGAGAATCTCGACCGCACCGTCGATTTCGGCCATCACGGCCGGATCCTTCGGCTTGCGAGCCTCGAAGATTTCCGTGACTCGCGGTAGACCACCGGTGATGTCAGTGATACCTGACGCTTCGCGAGGCGTCTTGGCGAGCACCGAGCCGGCGGAGACGAACTTGCCTTCTTCCACTTCGATGTGGGCTCGTTCCGGCAGGTAGTAAACATCGAGCGGCTTGCCGTCGGCATCTT
This sequence comes from Planctomycetota bacterium, assembly GCA_046045565.1. GTDB lineage: Bacteria > Planctomycetota > Planctomycetia > Pirellulales > Pirellulaceae > VGZA01. The sequence continues at coordinate 305 of JBJOLO010000577.1, forward strand.
CCAGCACGACCTGCGGATGCAGTTCGCCCTTATGGTCCATGATCATGCGTCGAATGTGACCGCTGGCGTCCTTTTCGATACGCAGCGTTTCGCCTTCGACCATGTCTTCGTAGCGGACCTTACCGGAGACTTCCGCCAGAATGGGAATACTGTGCGGATCCCATTGGCAGAGCACGGTGCCGGGCCGAACTTCTTGACCGTCCTTCACCTTCAACGTCGCACCGGTCGGGATCTCGAACTTTTCCAGTTCGCGCCCCTTCGGGTCGTACAAGGCGATTTCGGCGTTCCGAGTCAGCACGATATCGTTGCCTTCGTCGTTGGTCACGAACCGCATACGCGTGAAGCGGACCACACCTTCCTTCTTGCACTTGATGTCGTGCTCTTCGACGTGCGTACCGGCGACACCACCGATGTGGAACGTACGCATGGTCAGCTGCGTACCGGGTTCGCCGATGCTTTGTGCGGCGATGATCCCGACCGCCATACCTTCCTCGACCATCGAACCGGTCGAGAGATCCATTCCATAGCAAAGCCGGCAGACACCCAAACCTGCGTCGCATGTCATCGGGCTACGCACTTGGATCTTCTCCAACCCCATATCCTCGATGCGTCGGGCGATTTCCGGAGTGATCAACTCGTTTTCCTTGACGATCACTTCGTCAGTAACCGGATTGACGATGTTCTGGCGGCTGACGCGTCCGACGACGGCTGCCGACAGTTTCACTTCAACCTTTTCACCTCGGTAAATCACGCCCTTGGTGATGCCTTGCGTCGTATTGCAATCGTGCTGCGTGACGACCACGTTTTGGGCGACGTCGGCCAGCTTACGCGTGAGGTAACCCGAGTCGGCCGTCTTGAGAGCCGTATCGGCCAACCCCTTACGAGCACCGTGGGTCGAGCTGAAGTACTCGAGCACGGTCAACCCTTCGCGGAAGTTCGCCTTAATCGGCGTTTCGATAATTTCGCCGGTCGGCTTCGCCATCAAACCACGCATACCGGCGAGCTGGCGAATCTGTTCGATACCACCTCGAGCACCGGAGTGCGCCATCAAGAACACCGGATTGACGTAGCCGTTACCGCCACGGTCGTCATGTTCCATGGCCTGCAACATTTCGGCCGTGATCTGTTCACGAGCGTGCGTCCAGGCATCGAGTACCTGGTTGTATCGCTCGAGTTCGGTGATCACGCCACGTTCGTACAGCTTGCGGAACTTGAGCACCGTCTTTTCGGCCTCAGCCAGAATGCGTTGCTTGGAAGCCGGCGTGACGAGGTCGTCGGTTGCGAACGACAGACCGCTTCGGGTGCTTTCGCGGAACCCGAGCTGGTTCATATTGTCGAGCAGCTCGATCGTGGCCTTTCGACCCAGCGATTGGTAGCAGTCGGAGATCACCGCAGCCAAGTCACCCGACCGCAGCGGATGGTTGTAGAAATCCATCCCCTTCGGCAGCATCATGTTGAACAGCACGCGGCCGTAGGTGGTCTGAATCAATTCGCCCGGCCGACGCTTGTCGTCCTCGCTTTTGACCTTCCGATTTCGCGGCAATCGCACTTTGATTCGCGAGTGCAATTCGATCGCGCCTTGGTGATAGGCGAGATCGGACTCCTCCATCGACGAGAACGACATGCCTTCGCCCTTGCGACCCGGCAAGTCGACGGTGATGTAGTAGCAACCCATAACGGTGTCTTGCGACGGACTCATGATCGGCTTGCCGTTCGACGGCGCGAAAATGTTGTTCGTCGACATCATCAAGGTGTGCGCTTCGACCTGTGCTTCGATCGACAGCGGCAGGTGCACTGCCATCTGGTCACCGTCGAAGTCAGCGTTGAAGCCTTTGCACACAAGCGGGTGCAAGTGAATGGCGTTGCCTTCCACCAGAACCGGCTCGAACGCCATGATACCCATGCGGTGCAGGGTCGGAGCACGATTGAGCAGCACGGGGTGATTCTGAATCACCGATTCGAGAATATCCCATACTTCCTCATCCTTCCGTTCGAGCATCTTCTTCGCGCTCTTGATGGTATCGGCATGGCCAAGTTCCTTGAGCTTGCGAATGATGAACGGCTGGTAGAGTTCCAACGCGATCTTCTTGGGCAAACCGCATTGGTGGAGCCGCAAACGCGGCCCGACGACGATCACGCTTCGTGCGGAGTAATCGACGCGTTTACCGAGCAGGTTTTCACGGAAACGTCCCTGCTTACCCTTGATCATGTCGGTGAGCGACTTGAGCGGGCGATTACTGCTGCCGAGCACAGGTCGCTTGCAGCGGTTGTTGTCGAACAACGCATCGACCGACTGCTGCAACATTCGCTTTTCGTTGCGGATGATGACCTCGGGTGCGTTGAGGTCGACCAGTTTGCGGAGCCGGTTGTTGCGGTTGATGATGCGTCGGTAGAGGTCGTTCAAATCGCTGGTCGCAAAGTTGCCCGAGTCGAGCAACACGAGCGGGCGAAGGTCCGGTGGAATCACCGGGATCACATCGAGCACCATCCACTCCGGACGGTTGTCGCTGTCCCGAATCGATTCGACGATCTTCAAGCGGTTGATCAGGTCCTTCTTCTTCTGCTTGGAGTTGGTCTCGACGAGCTCCTTGCGAAGTTCTTCGGACAACTTGACGAGGTCGAGTCCCATCAGCAGTTTGCGAACGGCTTCGGCGCCCATGTCGGCTTCGAAGCTGCCGTCGCCATACTGCTGCTTGGCTGCCTTGTACTCGTCTTCAGTCAGCATCTGCTGGCGGGTGAGATCCGTCGAACCGGGATCCACGACGACGTAGTCCTGGAAGTAAATCACCTTTTCCAGGCTCGTGGTCTTCATATCGAGCAGGTTACCGAGCCGGCTCGGCATCGCCTTGAAGAACCAGATGTGCACGACTGGCGCGGCCAATTCGATGTGGCCCATTCGCTTGCGGCGAACGCGCGAGTGGGTGACTTTCACACCGCAGCGGTCGCAGATCATGCCCTTGTACTTCATCCCGCGGTACTTGCCGCAAGCGCACTCCCAGTCCTTTTCCGGTCCGAAGATACGCTCGCAGAACAAACCGTCTTTTTCAGGACGATAGGTGCGGTAGTTGATGGTTTCGGGCTTCTTTACTTCGCCGAACGACCAGCTGCGAATGTCGTGCGGTCTTGCCAGGCTGATCTTGACCGAAGCGTAATCATTAATCCGATCATAGGCGCTTTCGCTGATGGTCATGTGCCTGAGTTCCTCTCTGGAAAGTGATGAGTTGGGTGTTTTGAACGGAAGCTGATGAACCTTCGAGTCGACCTACTGACGGGGCGTCTGGCGACCATCGCGAGACGCCGACCCAGCGGGCTATACCCTTCGCTTCTCCAGTTGCATGTTCAACGCCAAACCTCGGATCTCGTTGGTGAGCACGTCGAAGCTCGCCGGGGTACCGGCCTCGAGCGTGTTTTCGCCTTTCACCATCGATTCGTAAATCTTCGTACGACCCTCGACGTCGTCGCTCTTCACCGTCAACAATTCCTGCAGGATGTAAGCGGCACCGTAGGCCTCGAGTGCCCAGACTTCCATTTCCCCGAATCGCTGACCGCCGAAGCGGGCCTTACCACCCAACGGCTGCTGGGTGATCAACGAGTACGGTCCCGTGCTGCGTGCGTGCACCTTGTCATCGACCAGGTGGTGCAGCTTCAGCATGTAGATGTACCCGACTGTGGTTTCCTGTTGCAGCGGTTCGCCCGTGCGGCCGTCGAACAGGCGGATCTTGCCGTGGCTGGGCAAACCGGCCTCGGCCAAGGCACCGTTGATTTCCAATTCGGTCGGACCATCGAACACCGGCGTGACCGCTTGGAATCCCAGGCGTGCACCGGCCCAACCGAGGTGGGTCTCCAGAATCTGGCCCACATTCATACGGCTGGGAACGCCCAGCGGATTCAACATGATCTGGATCGGCGTTCCATCGGGTAGGAACGGCATGTCTTCGACCGGCAGGATCTTGGCGATCACACCCTTGTTTCCGTGGCGGCCTGCCATCTTGTCACCAACCGAGATCACTCGCTTGGTCGCGATGTAGACCTTCACCATTTGCAGCACGCCGCTGCGGAGTTCATCGCCGCGCTTCATGCTGTTCAGTTTGCGATCACGGAGATCGATCGCCAATTCGACTTCCGGCCACCGGTTACGGTAGATGCCTTCGACTTCGGCGATCAGGTTTTCACTTCGCATGCTGGCCGTCACCGACTGCAATCGGAACTGCTGAGCACGCTCGGCGACGAACCGGGTGTCCTGATCGCGAACGAGCGGCGTTCCGTCTTCGTCCGTAATCGGGCGTCCCAGCGACTTTTCCATTTCGCCGATCATGACGGCGAACAGGTCCGAGATCTTCTTGTTGCCGTCGGTCTCGACGTCCTTCAAATCCTTCTCGAACTTCTTTCGCTCGTCGTCGCTCAAGCTCATGCGACGCGAAAACTTCTGGGCGTCGATGACGATGCCTTCGATACCCGAGGGCACTTCGAGCGAATCGTTCTTCACATCTTCGCCGGCTCGACCAAAGATCGCGTGCAGCAGTTTTTCTTCCGGCGTTAGTTCGGTCTTCGACTTCGGCGAGACCTTACCGACCAGGATGTCGCCCGGGCGTACGTAGGTGCCGACGCGGACAATGCCGCTCTCGTCGAGGTTGCGCAAGGCCTTCTCACTGACGTTCGGAATATCGCGAGTGAATTCCTCGCGTCCCAGCTTGGTCTCGCGAATTTCGACATCGAATTCTTCGATGTGCAACGACGTGTAGACGTCGTTCTTCACCAGTTCTTCGCTGATGATGATGGCATCCTCGAAGTTGTACCCGTCGAACGACATGAAGCCCACGAGCACGTTGCGGCCGAGCGCCAACTCGCCGTTGAACGTGGCGGCTCCGTCGGCGATGACCTGTCCCTTCTCAATCTTGTCACCGACATTAATGATCGGCTTTTGATTGATACAGGTTCGCTCGTTCAGGCCCTTGTACTTCTTCAGTTCGTAGGTGTCGCTGCCGATCTCGATGCGATCCGCATCGGCGTAGGTGACTTTGCCGGCTTTGCGGGCTCGCACCACCATGCTGGAGTTTCGCGCGACGTCCTTTTCCATACCGGTCGCCACGATCGGCGGTTCGGTCACCAACAGCGGCACCGCTTGTCGCTGCATGTTGGATCCCATGAGTGCCCGGTTGGCGTCGTCATGTTCCAAGAACGGAATCAAACCGGCCGACACACCCACCATCTGGCTCGGTGCCACGTCGACGTATTCGACCTGATCCGGCGCCACCAGTTCGAAGTCCGAACGATGTCGGGCAATGATCGAACCGTTGGCCTCAATGTGATTCTTCTCGATCGGCGTATCGGCCGGAGCCACATAGGCGTCCGACTCTTCATCCGCGCGAAGCTGCACGATCTCTTCTGACAGTTTGCTCTTCACGACCTTGCGGTACGGAGTGACCAGGAACCCGTAGTCATCGACGCCGGCGTAGATCCCGAGGCTCGAGATCAAACCGATGTTCGTACCTTCAGGCGTCTCAATCGGGCAGATACGACCGTAGTGGGAAATATGCACGTCGCGAACTTCGAAGCCCGCTCGCTTTCGATTCAAACCACCCGGACCGAGTGCCGACAGGCGGCGCTCATGCGTAAGTTGCGACAGCGGATTCGTCTGGTCAACGACCTGCGACAACTCACCGCGTCCGAAGAAGTACTCGATGGCGGCCGAGATGCTCTTGGGGTTCACCAGACTGCGAGGCGACATGTCCTCGACGTCTTTCAAACTCATCCGTTCCTGAACCGTTCGACGCAGCTTCAGGAAGCCCTTCCGCAATTCATCGCTGGCGAGTTCCTCGATCGTACGCAGGCGACGATTGCCGAGGTGATCGATGTCGTCGACTTCCGCTTCATTACCGGCGACAGCGAGATCGACCAGATACCCGATCGCGGCGATCAGATCTTCGGGACGCAGCGTCATTTCCTTTTCCGAAACCGTCAACTGCAGCTTGCGGTTGATGCGGAAGCGACCGACGCGACCGAGTCGATAACGATTGACATCGAAAAACTTTTCGTGGAACAGCGTGCGAGCCTTATCCAGTTGCGGCGGGTTACCCGGTCGCAAACGCTGATAGATACGCAGCAGTGCTTCTTCGTGGCTCGACGTCGTATCTTCTGCGAGACTGTTCAGAATCAGATTCAGCTTAGGCGGAGCGAGCACTTCGACCTTCGACACACCTGCGGTGCAAATGGTCTCTGCGATATTCTTGGTGATGCGATGCCCTGCTTCGATGATGATCTCGCCGACGCGACCCGAGCTGGCGGGATAGACAACGTCATCCACCGAGATCTTGCCTTCGAGTTTCGCAACGCTGCGACCGTCTACCACCTTCTCGACCGTGGTCGTATAGAAAGCGCGGATCAGGTCCGAATCGTTGCTGTACTTTTGGCTCATCGCACGCAGCAGCGTCATCGCCGAGAACTTGCCGCTCTGGTCGATCTTGACGCTCAACACGTCCTTCTTGGTCGCATTGATTTCGATCCAGCTGCCTCGCTCCGGAATGATCCGGCAGCTGGGCAACTTGCGATCGGAGGTGCCATCCTGCTCCATAACAAAGTCAACGCCCGGGCTGCGATGCAGCTGGCTGACGACCACGCGTTCGGCACCGTTAATGATGAATTCACCACCGCCGAGCATGATCGGGATGTCGCCGAGGTATACCTCTTCCTCGATCGGCTGTTCTTTATTCAGCCGCAACCAGATGCGGAACGGCTGCCCGTAGGTGAGCCGCAACTGGCGGCATTCTTCCGGCGTATAGCGAGGCTTCCCCAGCTCGTATTTCACGTAATCCAGGCGGGTCGTTTTGTCGTAGCTTTCGATCGGAAAGATCTCGCGCAGCACGCCCTCGAGGCCCTGGTCCTTGCGCTTCTCGGTCGGCACGTCGGACTGCAGGAACGCAGCGTAGCTCTTCGTCTGAATCTGCGTCAAATCGGGGATCGGATACTGTTCCCGACCGCTCCCAAAGCGACGAACTTCTCGGGGATTCAAACGACGTTGGGCTGAAGTGGCCATGGACTCATCTACTCCTGGGGAAGAGACGCGAGAAACGACCGACGAACACGAGCGCCGCGAATTACATGAAGAACGCTGCGATCAACGCAAACCGGCCTGAAGCAAGGATTCCACTCAACAAGAAACCTCACCGTCGAACAACCTACCGACTCACGCGTCAACGAAGAGATTCGTGACGAGCTATTTTGTCGCAAGCTATTTCGTTGCGAGCCATTTTTTCGCTGCGAGCCACTTTGTTGCGAGCCCGTCAGTTGCGAGTCACCCCATCGCGACGTTTGCGATTCACCGCTTGCGAGCGATTCCTGCGTGATCCACCGTGAGCCCCGCACAGAGCACTCACCGCGACCAAAACAGCCACCTCGACCGTCCGCGTTCATCTCATTCGAAATTCGCGACGTTCGAGGCGCAGAATCACCCGATCGGCGAGCGGAGCATCCGCGCGCGCAGTTCCTGCCGAACCGACAAGCACGATCAAGCGCTTGCAACGTAGGATTGACCAAGGGAAGGATTCTCAGTTTCTGCAAACCGCCGATAGGCCCGCGATCGCATGGGGTACACCCATGCGATTCGCCTACCGTCAACACGGCTGCACAAGTGATTACAAGCAACCCGCACAACCCGGAACTACTTCAGTTCCACAGTCGCACCGGCGGCTTCCAATTCCTTCTTGATCTTTTCAGCATCGTCCTTCGAGGCACCCTGCTTGATCGTCGCAGGCGGGGCTTCGACGAGCTTCTTCGCATCCATCAACGATGCACCGGTGATGTTCTTCACGACCTTAACGACTTCCAGCTTCTTATCGCCGAAAGAAGTCATGACCACGTCGAACTCGGTTTGAACCGGAGCAGCAGCGGCGGCGCCGCCACCACCAGCCGGAGCAGCCATCATCACTGCACCGCCGGCAGCAGGCTTGATGCCGTAGGCGTTTTCGATGTAGTCGCTCAAAGCCTTGGCTTGCTTGAGCGTCAGATTCGCGATCTTGTCGCCGATTTCCTTCAATTCCGGTTCCAGAACAGCTGCATCAGACATGGCGGGATCTTTCCTTTCTCACTCTGGGGTCGGGGACGCCGCCCCGCAATTCCGATTTCGGCTCCAATCCGCCGAAACCGCCACAACAAACCTCGAATCCTGCCGACCGCTACCGCGAAAGCCCGGTGACACCCCAAGCCGCATCCGCGATCGGCAACTATTTTACTGACAAACGTTTATTCACTCGCAATCGATCACAAACCTCTTCGGGTCGCTCTCACCAGGCCGCACCTGTCAGGCAGCCCGCGATCCGACCTCGAATTGGCTCAGGAGGACGACTCTTCGCCTTCCCCCTTCTGCTTGATTTGACTCGCCAACGCTCCACCAGGGCTGGCCAACTGCGACAACAGATTGGCTCCCGGAGCCAGAATCTGACCGAGCAACAAACTCAACTGCTCCGCTCGCGACGGCCACTTGCTGATATCCTTCACCCGGTCCGGCGTCAGCTTCTCCTGATCCATTACGCCGCCACGCAATTCTAATTTCTCGAACTGCGTGTCGCCCTGAATCTCCGTAATCTCTTTCGCCAGCTGCACAAAGTCGGTCGAGCCCCAGCAGACAGCCATCGAACCATCGCTGCCTTCGAACGCAGGGGCCAACGATGTCCCCTCCGTAGCTCGCCTCGCCAGACTCGACTTCACGACCAGCAAGCTAATATTCTTATCCCGCAGTCGCTTACGCAACTGATAGGTCTTATCCGTGGGCAGGCCGATGACATTCACCACCAACGCGTCCTGCACACCCTGCAGCCGCTTGCGAATTTCGTCAGCCACCAAGTTTTTAACGTACCTGCTCATCGCTGCCTCAACTTCCCGCTATCCCACGCCTTCCGCCAACTCCAACAAAATCAACCCGGAAAACCTGCTTCGCACAGCAAACCTGCGAAGCGATTATTCCAGCCGCCTTAAGCAGCAATCCGCACGCTTGGGCTCATCGTCGCGCAGATTACAATCCCGCGGACATACACACCCTTGATGCTCGTTGGCTTGATTCCGTTCACGTAGTCAATGAACGCCTGAATATTCTCTCGCAATTTGTCAGCACCGAAACTCAGCTTGCCAACCACCGCATGGACGTTGCCGCCCGCGTCATTGCGGAACTCGACCTTACCCGCCTTGTATTCCTTCACGACCCTGGCGACATCGGGAGTAACCGTGCCGGCACGCGGAGAAGGCATCAACCCGCGAGGACCAAGCACCTTTCCGAGCGGCCCCACCAAACCCATCATGTCGGGCGCGGCGATGCACACATCGAACCCCGTCCAACCTTCCTTAATCTTCTTGGCGAGATCTTCCTGGCCAACCTCATCGGCGCCGGCCTCCTTGGCCGCGTCAGCCATGGCACCCTTGGCGAACACCACGACTCGCTGCGAACGGCCGATGCCGTTGGGCAACACGACCGAACCGCGAACCAATTGATCCGCCTGCTTCGAGTCGATCCCAAGCCGCATGTGGATCTCGACCGTCTGATCGAACTTCGTCGAGCCGACCGCACCGAACGACTTCAAAACATCAACGGCTTGCGCTAGCGGCACCGCATCGGCCACAGCCTTTGATACGCAAGCTCGAAACCGCTTCGACTTTTTCGTCATCTCACAGCACCCCTGTCAGATCAACCGCCCACTCATCCACCGCCCACTCAGCCCGACGCTGGCTCGCACACTGCTGCCGATCTTTTGCTGAAGGGAAGCCCTACTTTGTAACCGGAAACCTTTTCGATTGCGAGCGGTCTAGGGTGAGAATTTCACCCAAAACTTCGAATCAAAATCCCAGGCACGCCAACAACAACTGCCCGACCCTGCGAATCGCTCGGGCAAAGTGCCCGTCTCGACAAGTCGGTTCGCTTATCGGCTCGCTCATTTAGTCGACAACTTCGATCCCCATGCTGCGGGCCGTACCTTCGACCATCCGGCAAGCATGGGCGATGTCACGGGCATTCATGTCGGCCAGCTTCTTGGTGCAAATGTCCGTCACCTGAGCGCGGGTCACCTTGCCAACCTTGTCTTTATTCGGCACCCCTGAACCCTTGGCGATCCCGGCCGCCTGTTTCAACAAGGCCGATGCCGGTGGACTCTTCGTCACAAACTCAAAGGTTCGGTCGCTATATACCGTCACAATGACCGGAATCGGTGTTCCGTTGTACTCCCGGGTCCGCTCGTTGAACTGCGAGACGAACTGCCCGAGATTGATACCGAACTTACCGAGTGAAGTACCGACTGGCGGTGCAGGAGTCGCCTGTCCGCCCGGGACCTGAAATTTTGCCTGTCCGGTTACTGTTCGCTGCTTCGCCATGATCTGTCTGCCACCCTACTTTGTTCTATAAACCCGAATTCAATTACTGCGTCTTGTTTTAGTACCGCTTGTTCTCTTCGCGGCTGCTTATCTGACTACCCGAGCACTCCTTCGAGTGCATTTTGCGGAATGCGTCCTGCCGAATCCATTGTGCCGAAGCGATAAACCAATCCGCCCCGAACCGTTCGATTGCCTCAATACCGTTAAATCGCCTCGATCTGCCAGTGAGGAATCTCGATCGGCGTCGAGCGTCCGAAAAACAGGAACGTCACCGTGACGCGACCATTGGCCTGATCGATCGATGCGACATCGCCTTCGAAGTTCTGAAAGTTGCCTTCCTTCACGCGAACTCGATCACCAATCTTGAACGGAATCCCGGTCCGCACCGCGGCGGCACCTTCTTCATCGGGACGTGATGCCTTGAGGATCTTCTCGATTTCATGATCGGGCATCGGGGACGGCTTGCCAGCCGAACCGGTGAAATCACCGATGCCGGGCGTCTCGCGAACGAGAAACCAAGTGTCGTCGTTCAACGCCATGTGCACCACAATGTACCCCGGGTAGAGCTTCCGCTTCACGATGCGGCGCTTCCCCGTCTTCGTGAATTCAGCCACGTCCTCGGTGGGCACCACGATGTCACCGAAGTACTTAT
>JBJOLO010000587.1:0-7261 GCA_046045565.1 Planctomycetota bacterium
CGCTTTTCCCATTTTTCACGACCGGCAACAGCAACTCGACGACCCGCCCGTCTCCGGCCGATCCCAGGGCCCGCGCCGTCGCCGTGGCCACTTTTACGTCCTTGTTCGCCAACCCCTCGCTCACGATCTTCAGATCGGATTTAGCCAACACGGCGCGAATGGCCTCCACCCCGATCTGCTCCTCGGGATGCTCTTGCGCGAGCGTCAGCAGTTCCGGCAAACGGCGTTGCAGGTTGAACTTCACGATCAATTCGACAAAGGTGGGCGAGCCGCGAAGCGAATCGAGCAATTGATTCAAGGCCGCCGCGTGCTCAGGATGCTTCTCGATGTCGACATCCGGAATGCGCCGCAGGGCTTCCATGCGTACCTGCTTCACCGCTTCCGGATCGCCTGGAATTTTGCCGAACGCCAGCGTCAGCAGCGCGTCGTTCTTTAACGGTCCGCTTTGAAAATCAAACGCCCGCATGTATTTCGGCAACTCGCCGGCCGAGATTCCTTGCGTCTGCACGATTTCAGCCAGCAACTTCGGCGTGAATGAAGCACGCGAGCGCCACACGATTTCACGACCGACCGGCGTGTTCCAATCCCCGACCAGGTCGATCCAACTACGGAGGCAGGCGTCCCAATTCCGCTCGGCACCTATCCCTAACGATTCCAGATACCAGCGATCGTTGCCATCGAACCGTTTGGCAAGTGCAGCCCAATGCTTCGGTGCGTCTGCCGAATTGGAGAACCGCAAGGCAATCGCACATTCGCGTAACACGGCTGCCGACGGATCGGAAACCAACGAGGCCACGACGGGAACCAGATCCACATTCAATTGCCGTGCCAGTCGAACCCCGACGCAACGCAGGTCTGCGTCCTGATCGCGAATCGCTTCCTGCACGTAAGCCGGACCTTTCCCTGGCATTTTCCCCAGCACCCACAAGGCCCGAGCCCGCATCCGGGGATTGTCGGATTGTTTCCAGAGTGCCACGAGCGACTTTTCAGCGTCGGCGCCCATGCCCTGCAAGGCCGTCCAGGCCAGATAACGGGTGGACGAATTGGGACTCTGCAGCGCCGCCACGGCACCCTCGGCCGTCTTCAGGTCGATCGCAGGAACCTCATAACGCTTCCCGGGCGGGGCAACGCGAAACACGCGACCACGATCAAGATCCCCCGCCGCATGACCGCCCACTCCGGGATCGTACCAGTCGGTAACGAAAATCGATCCGTCCGGAGCCACACACACATCGGCAGGACGGAACCAGTTGTCACGCGCCCCTTTCAGGATGTCTTTCGACTCCGCACTGTATCCTGCTCCGGCTCGCTTCACCGGATAGGCTCGCACCACATTCGGGCCCGCATCGCAATGCAACACTTGATTCCGGAATACCTGCGGCAGCAAAGTGCCTTCGTAAACGGTGATGCCCGTCGGCGATCCCGCGCCGGTCTGCAGCAGATTGGGCACCACGCCCGGATCGTTCAAATGCCAATGACGCAGCGGAATCTCGGACTCCCAATTGGTACGAGGCGAATTCCAGGCGGCACCGGTCATCTCGTCCCGGTATCCATAGTTGCCGTAATCCACGACGTTGTTGATCCGCACGCCGCGGTTGCCGTCATCGTCGTTGTCGGACTGCCATAATCCGCCGAACGAATCGACGGTAATTTCATAATTGTTGCGGAAATTGTGGGCGAGCACCTCGAACTGGCTGCCGTCCGGGTTGCAGCGGAACACCATACCGCCAAAGTAAGGCTTCCCGTTGTCGACCACTTCGTTGCCCGCAAGATCCACAATCGTCTTGCCATCGGCGTCGCAAACGCGTTGCCCCGTGTTGCCGAAGTTCCAATAGAGCTTGCCATCCGGTCCGAAGATGAATGTATGAGCCGAATGGTCGTGTTGCGGTTGCCCGGTCTTGCTGAACAGGATTTCTTTCTTATCAGGTCGATCGTCACCGTTTTCATCGGTGAACACGATCACATTGGGAGAGGCGGAAACGATGACCCGATTGCCCAGCACGCAAATCCCCATCGCGGAATCGACATCACGACCTTGGTAATACACGGTTTGCTTATCCGCCTTGCCATCGCGATCCGTGTCCTCCAGGATCAAAATCCGATCGCCTTCCGGACGCTTGCCGTTATGGCCGCGGTAGTTCATGACCTCACAGACCCAAATGCGTCCTCGCGCGTCGATGTCGAGGTTGGTGACGTTCTGGATATCGGGTTCCGATGCGAACAGAGTCGCTTCCAGACCGTCAGCAACATCGAGACCGGCGACGGCATCGGCTGCATCGTGACCCGCGACAGCAGCTGCTGCTGTGGAGGCAACCGGCGGTTTCGCGGTAAAAACCTGGAACTGTACCGACGACGAATTTCCGTCGCCCTGCGACGTGCCGCCATGGTCGAGTCCGCCACGGGCCTTGAATCGCTCGTATCCCGGCGGCAGGTCATAGGCGATGATCGAGTTGGCATGGGTACCGATTCCGTTGACCACCGGCTTGCCGGCGACCCGCAATTCACCGTCTCCCGCATTCTTGCCGATGCGGACTTGGCCCCATTCGCTGGTAGCCGACTTCCATTTCAATTCGGTGAGTTTCAATTCGCCTTTGGGGCCAACGAGACGAGGCTCAACCCAGTCGGCCCAATCGCACGCGAATCCGTTGCCGCCGTCGCGGACCACCAGATAGAGTTCCTTCGCGTTTCGGATATCGGCGTCAATGGCGACCGAATGCTCAGGGGTCGCCGACGTCACGAGCGGGCTCTCAAAAGCCGGCTTTGCGGCCGGTCCCGACTTCGTTGATGAACTGGTTTTGGTGGAAGCCGGCAACTTCAATCGTTTGCGCACGCCCTCGCCGTCAAAGTTCTCAGGCTTGGCAAAGTCCTGGTTCGACTCCAGGTCCTCCAGCGTTACCGGCGAGGTTCCCACGCCTTCGGCCGGCACATCGGCCTTGGCACACCAGACGATGGCGTTGAGCATGAGTTTGCGAAAATTCGGGTCACCCCAATTCCAGTGATCATGTCCGCCGGTAAATCCAAACCCGCGGCCTCCATCGGGACGCTCGGTTGCCCACGCGACGTGCTGCGACTCCTTGCGCGCCACGGCAGCGCGCACGTGCGGGTTACCGCTGTGCGGGCCGTCGCCCCGACTCAGTGTCGCGTCCGGCGGCAGATCGCTCAGAATCGGCGTCACGCCTTTCATCTCCGGTCGAAAACGCATGTGGTAGTACCACTCGTCGTTGATCTCGAACGGCTGCACCCCGCGCGTGATCGGATGCTCAGGCAACTTGGCAAACTTCGCTGTCCAGTGCGGATTCACCGACCAGTTCATTTCGAAGTAGCCGCCGATCCAGTCGAGAAACCGGTCTCCGGCCTCGCCCTTGGGAACTTCCACTGCATAGTGAATGCAAACGATGCCAACGCCTTTTTTCGCCAGCGCATCGACTTCGGCCAGGTGCGGGATCACCATGTGGCCGCCGCCTCCGTCGCTGTACATCACGATGCAGTCCGCTCCCTCGAGTGCTTTCGGATCCTTCGGGAACCCGTTCTTGAACACCTCGGCTTTGATATTGAGGTTGCTCTTGTTCAGTGCCGCCGCCAGGAGCGTGCAGCCAGCGAAATGCTCGTGAGCTCCATACCCGTGGCTCGGATTTCCTGCGACAAAAACGATTTTCTTCGCCGCTCCCGTCGCCGATTGCTTATTGGCAGCCGGCAGTCGCTTGATGCGGATGTTGCGGAACTGCACCTTCATGGGCGGGCCGGCATGCAACTGCAGGGCAAGGATCCCTTTGTCTCGACGATTCTTCGTGTCCTCGTCGGACAACTCGCACGTGGCCACACCGTTGATCATGTGCTTGAACTCAAATCCATTTGCGACGAGGTGGTAATCGTTCCAGTCGCTTTTCTTGATCTTGGACTGAATCTCCTTCGAATCCCCGACGCGTCCCACCACTTTCGGCTTGCTGTCGTCACCCACCACGGTCTTTTCGCCGCGGTTGGCGAGGATGCCGCGGAACCGCTCACCGTAGCAAATCCCCGAGTACGTATCGCCGTCCTCGATGTCGGCTTGATAACCGCCGACAACCCACTTTTCGTTCGGAACTTCGAAGCTGCGATACTGAATCCCCGAATTGCCACCGACGATGCGGTACTGGCACTTCAGCTCAAAATTCGCAGTGTCGCCTTTACGCCAAATCAGAAACGTATTGCCGCTGGTCGGATTGTCGGCCGTTGTCTGCCCCGTAATCGCACCGTCTTCCACTCGCCAGAACTTCGGATTCCCATCCCAACCTTCGAGCGTCTTGCCGTCGAAGATCGACTCATAGCCATCTTCGTCGGCGGCCACCGCCGGAATGGTTCCTGCCATCGCCAGCAAACCGGCGACGATTGCGAATCGAACGTTCATTTCTTATTGCCTCCCATGGAAAAAATTGAGGTCCGCGAGCCCCAACGATATCCCCCGCCAGTCTTTCCGTCAAATCGGGCCAAGCGCAAATCGAGCTGGCACTTGAATCGAGCCGCCAACTGACACGCTGGCACTCCCGGATTGAATGTTCGCCTTGGCCGTGATGATCGGGCGGGATCTCGCCCTGATGATCAGGCGGGATCGGTGACCGCGCGGCGCAACGCGCGAATGTTCAAGAACTCGACGCCCAGCGAGAATGCCATCGCGAAGTAGATATACCCTTTGTTGATCTCGGCCCCGATTCCCTCGGAGACGAGGGTGACGCCGATCAAGATCAAGAAACTGAGTGCCAACATCTTCACCGTGGGATGTTTTTCCACAAACCGGCTGACCGGCCCGGCAAAGATAATCATCACGACGGTGGCCAGAACCACGGCCGCGATCATGACCCATAATTCCCGAGCCATGCCCACCGCTGTGATCACGGAGTCGAGCGAAAAGACGATGTCGAGGATCGCAATGTGCACGAGCACGCTCGCATAACTGGGCGCGCTGGCTCCGTCCCGCTTTGCGCCTGAGCCTTCCACCCGTTCGTGAATTTCATGCACGCTTTTGACCAGCAGGAACAGCCCTCCCACCAGCAGGATCAGGTCCCGAACTGACACCTCCATGATGTGTTTGGCCACTTCTTCGGCAACATTCAACTGGTCAAGGAGGCCCTGGAGAAACGAAAGCTCGGCAATGGGCGCGGTGAGCCCGAGGATGAATTTCAGCGTGCACAGCAAAAACACGCGGGAAACCAGCGCGATCGCCAGGCCCACGCGACGCGCCTTGGCCTGTTGATCGTACGGCAGCTTCGACGTCTGGATGGCGATAAAGACCAGGTTGTCAATTCCGAGCACAATCTCCATCGCGGAGAGTGCGAACAGGGCCATCAGATTCTGCAGCATGCGGGCGGTTCCTTGAGGCAAGAAGGCCGCATCAACACTATCGGACTGCCGCTCGTCGAACAAGTCGGGCGACGCGATGATTCCCGAAATCGCCTCGACTCCCGCCAACCGGGACAAGACGATGCACCATCAACGACAAAGCGAGCACTTGCCGCAGCAAGAAGCTCGCTGTACGAGACGCACCTGCGCGAGGATGCATCGTGGAACGATTGGGTTTCACCTAGTTGGTGACGATGAACGATCCGTTATCGGCGACGTTCAGCAGCGGCATGCCGGCTGCCCCGGACACGGTGCCGGGTGCCGCTTTGCCCCCGAACGAAAAGCATAATCCGATCGACAGATTCCAATGCTCCTGACCGACCCCCAAACTTCCGGCGGCGGCACTGGGTGCCACGTAGGTCAGACTCGCGAAGGAAGACGTGCGGTCATTCAGCGGCGAACGCAGATCGATGCCGGCCAGCCAATTGCCAATGTCGCTCCGATTCACCACTCCCGCGAACACCGTGGTGTCGGCCCCCGACTCCCAGTGCGTATGCCAGAAAGCGGACAAATAGTCGCTCGGCTTCACCGTAAAGTCCGGCTCGGACGGCAACACGAACGTCAACGCTGTTGCCGGCTGAATCCCGACCGCGCCGCGAAGTCCGATCTCGTGGCATTCATTCAGTGCGTAACCGATGACACCCCGGAACTGGCCCAGGGTAAAATCCTGCCCCAGGAATCCCCACTGATCGACCACCATTTCGTCGAACACGATCCCCCAACTGACGCGGTCGCCGTATTCGATATCGCTGCGCTGAAACAACCCTGCCGTCGCGAACATCTGCTTTTCAATGGATGAGCCTGGAACAAGGCCGCCCAGGTCAATTCGACCTCGCCAGTCGTATCCACCGTAACTCACACCGAACTGCCCTTGGAATGGCAGATCCTTGAGCGGGATTCCGGTATTGGCAACCAAACGCATACCGAAACTGTTGTCGATGCTGCCGATCGATCCGGTCGCGTCACCCACCGTTTTGAACGCATCGCCCAACACGAATACCTCCGTGTTCGCGACACACTGGCCAAACCAGCTCAGGCAAATCTCATCGCCGCAATCGCTGCAGCCGCCTTGGCAAACACCGCGGGTCGGGCCGAAATGGCCGCCGTCGCACGAATCGCTGCCATGCATTGCGGAACCCGCCGGCATCGGCTGCGGTTCGGCAACCGGTTCGTCGGCTGACATCGAGACAAAGGAAGCCTGACGGTATGGCCCCGCCGGCACGCTCCTCCCCTGAAAACTCTGCCCCCCGGCAAGTCCCAAGGTGCCTGAGGCGTAGTAGTCGCCAGCACTGCAAATCAGACCGCTGCAAATCAGACCGCTTGAGTAAACCCACGCGAATACCAGCGATTGCCATCCCCGCCATCGACGCATGACTGCCCCCGTCATCAAATCAATCCGTTCGAACCACGATATCGTGTGATTTCAGCCTTCTTTGTTTATCGCCCCTGATAACCGTTACGATCACTACAAACCGCAAACGGCTCAAAGTCCCCCCAGAATGCGCAGCTTCCAGCGTGTGCGAGTCATTCGGCCGGGAGATGCCCTTCCCCGCAGCGAGGGCGACCCCCGATATCCCCTGCCGCAACGACACCGCTACCTTGGGGGTACCAAGGCGAAGGTCGCCAAACATGCCCCGCCGCCACGCGGATTGACTTGCAACGACGTGCGGCAAGGAGCGGCAGGCACCCGTCGGTAATCCGCAAAACGGTTTGCCTTGCCGCTCAAGACGGGACGAAAATCAGCCGTCGAAACACCCCGTCGGGAACCACTTCCGAACAGATTGACGATGCCGGCTTTTACACCGCCACAGAATCTGATTCAATCTTACGCGTCGCAAGCCTCGTGCTGGGCGGTGGAGAACCTGCTAAGGTGCCCGCTCAGGTG
>JBJOLO010000631.1:0-6848 GCA_046045565.1 Planctomycetota bacterium
GAGCTTGCTTTTCTGAGGCCCTCAAGCCTCAGAAAAGCAGGCTCACCTGACAGTGTCAGATCACACCACAGAAGCACGAACTGCTGAGGCACGCCCCAATCTGAATCGGGGCTAGGGTGGACCTCGAGTTAAAGGTCAAGTGACACCCAACGTGCTCACCGTGTGATTCTGGCAAGACAGAAGAGCCAACTGCTTCGTTGTACTTGAAGCAGCATTTCCACCCCAGTCCACTGGGCTGGCTGGGGAATTGATCTGCAGTTCACACTCTTGTGGTGCAATCTGCACTGTCAGCCATGACCTTCAGGTCATGGCTGGCAGTGGCACCTGAATCCGTTCTGGCTGGGGTCGAACTCGCATAGGAACTAATTGTTCACAAATCCGCGGGCCTTGAGCCAACGTTCGCAGCATTTCGACCAATCGTTCGATCCCGGAACATTGCCGCCCAAACCGATGCCATGCTGGCCTTTTTCATAGACGTGCAACTCGCCCGGCACTTTGTGTCGGATCATCGCTGCGTAGAAGGCAATGCTGTTTTCCGGTGGGACGGCGCGATCTTCCTGCGTGTGCCACAGGAACGTGGGCGGCGTTTCGGCAGTGACCTGCTTCTCATTTGACAAGCTGTCGACCAGTTCCTTGGCTGCATCTTTGCCAAGCAGATTTTGCTGCGATCCCTTGTGTGTATACGGTTCGTCGAACGCGATCACTGCGTAGCAGAGGATGCCGAAATCAGGACGGCAGGAGACGCGCTCGATCGGGTCAATGGCATCCGCCTTGCCCGCGTCAAAATGCGTCACGGCCGTGGAGGCCAAATGGCCCCCTGCTGAAAAGCCGAGGATCCCGATGCGATCCGGCTTGACGCCAAATTCTGCTGCCCGCGAACGCACGGTGCGAATCGCCCGCTGAGCATCAGACAGCGGGGCGGGATGCCCATATCCCTTACCGCGATGACGGTAGTCGCAGATAAACGCCGCGATCCCCGACGCGTTCAGCCAAGCCGCGATCTGCTTGCCCTCGTGATCCATTGCCAACCCGCCGTAACCTCCACCCGGGCATACCACGATCGCGCAACCGTTCGGCTTCTCCGGCAAATGAATGATCAACTTCGGCTGGTCTTTCTCGGCGTCTCCCAACTTGCCCGGTGCTCCGGCCGGCCACAACTGCTCGGTCTTGGGTTCGGCACCGACTGTGTTTGAAACCAACCATAAACTCAACGCCCCCAACACGATTGAGAGGAACCACTGTTTGGCATGCATCGCGATGTTCATCTTTCGACTCCGAAGGAAATGGCTCGACATAACGAGTCGCTATCGTAGAGTGACCTTGAGCGAATCGCAACGCGTCGATCACCGGCGCTGCGCTGTCGAATCGGCTTGGATGCGAATCCACGTCGAGCACACGTTATTTGCCCATGGCAGGCATCGTGGAGTCGGCGGTACTGCAGTAACTGCGAGCTTAAGGATGGCTTGCGGCGGCACGATGCGCAGCGGACGGGGCGAGCCGCCGCCGTGCTTCGAGGGCGAGGGCCTGCGCTTCCTCAGCGGACTGGGCCAGTGCGGTGAGGTGTCCCATCTTTCGACCGGGGCGAGGCTCCCGCTTGCCGTACAAGTGAAGCTTCACGCCCGGCATCGCGAGCGCCGCATTCCAGACTGGTTCGCCGCCCGCCCACTCGTCCCCCAGCAGATTCACCATCGCCGCGGGCCGCAACTGCTCGACCGACCCCAGCGGCAGACCGCAAACGGATCGCACCTGCTGTTCGAATTGGCAAGCGATATGCCCGTCAATGGTCAGGTGGCCTGAATTGTGCGGCCTGGGTGCCAATTCATTGATCATCAGGCTCCCATCCCCCGCCAGAAAGAATTCGACGCAGAGCACGCCGATCACTTCCAATCGCGTCATGACTTCGCGGGCAATTTCAACGGCTGCTGCGGCGACTTTCGGATCGAATCCGGCCGGTGAACTGGAAATATCAAGGATGTGATTGCGATGGACGTTGCGAATCGGGTCGTAACACACCACGGTTCCGTCGGCGCCGCGGACCGCGACCACCGAGAACTCCGCCACATAATCGACCCACCGCTCCAAGATCACCTCGACGCCACCTAATTGCCTCCAAGCCGGCAAGAGATCTGCGACTGCGGAAACCTTGACCTGCCCTTTGCCATCGTATCCCCAGGAGGCCGTTTTCATGACGCCGGGAACGCCCGCCATTTCTGAAGCCGACGTCAGATCCGCTTCGCTGCGAATCACAGCGAAAGGGGTAACCGGTAAGCCGGCACTGCGCAAGAACGTTTTTTCGCGCACCCGATTTTGGGTCGTGTGAAGCACGCGGCCTGCGGGACGGATCGGCGCGTGACGCTCAGCTGCGTCGGTCGTTTCCACGGGCACGTTTTCAAATTCGAACGTGATCACATCAACGGCCTTCGCGAACCGCGCGATGGCGTCAAGGTCGTTGTATTCCGCTCGAATCTCCAGATCAGCCACCTGCCCGGTGGGCGTGTCATCGTCGGGCGACAACACATGCACGCGATATCCCATTCGTCGCGCAGCGATCGCAAACATTCGCCCCAACTGTCCGCTGCCCAAGACGCCGATTTTCGATCCCGGCAGAACCAAGCCACTCATAACTGCGAATCCTTCAATACCTGTTCGGTTTGCTGTTGGTGGAAATCACGCAACCTCGCGTGCAGTGATGCGTCGTCGCGGCAAAGCATTCGGATCGCCAGCAGTGCGGCGTTCTTCGCCCCTGCTTCGCCGATCGCCAGCGTGCCCACGGGGATACCCCCCGGCATCTGCACGATCGAGAGCAGTGAATCAAGACCCTGTAGAGCGCGGCTTTGGATCGGCACCCCCAATACCGGCAGCAGCGTTTGAGACGCGACCATACCCGGCAAGTGCGCGGCCCCGCCCGCGCCCGCGATGATCACGCGCAACCCGCGCGACTCGGCCGTCTGCGCGTACTCCGTCATCCAGGCCGGTGTGCGATGCGCTGATACGATCCGGCATTCGTGCGGAACCGAAAATTGTTGCAACAACTCCGACGCATGACGCATCGTCTCCCAATCTGACCGGCTCCCCATGATCACACCCACCAGGGGCGATTTGGACTCAGGCAGATCAGAACCGCCATGACTGTTCGTACTAGTCGTGGAATCAAACATAGGATCCCTCGGTAATGTTCCTCGTAATTCAAGGCCATCGATCGACCGCACCCGGCGGCTTCGGAAACTCACGATAACGCGTTTCGGTTACTCGCTTACCCCGAGCGTTTCGCTCGTTCAACGGCCGTAAAAAGATGCCCCGATTCTAAAACAATCAGCCTGTTCCAGCTATGGACCAACCAAGCAAGCCCCCGCCCAGCATGTCTTTGCGATTAAGAACCGACTCGTCTACAGACCCGTAGTCCCTGAGTCGCGGCTCAAGGTCCGCTAGCAACGATTCGAACGACTTTGTGCTTTTGCGCGGATTTCCCGACAAGTCCCCCAGAAGTACGTCCGATAGAACCGTTAGATCTACCCGCGTCGCAATGATTCACGGAGCGGTTAACCCCGAATACCGCCGCAAACAAGCGTGAACGCTTGCGACAAGAACTAGACAGCCCAGGAGCCTCGCTTCGGGCCGTCCGACATACGATTTTTGGAGGCTCGCATGCGTATCGTTCGACCCCTAGCGATTGCCGTTTCGCTGGCCATGGCCTGGATTGCCCTTACCGCCCGCGTTCAGGGAGCGGACTCGATCCGACTGGTCGATGTCTCGCCAAGCGACGTCAGTGCTATGCAACAAGCACCCGGCTGTTCCGACGGCCGTTGCTTCTTCCCCTGCACGATGTGCCCTTGCGACTACATCGTGATGGAAGGGTTGATGATGCAACGTGACAACGCGGCCGCGAACAATCCGTTGGTCTTGACTACCGGAACGCAGGTTCCCTCCACAGTATTTTCCACGGGCGACCTCAACTTCGACCTCGCCTCCGGTTTTCGAATCTATGGCGGGCATCGCTTCAATGAATGCTGGGCGATCGAAGCCGGCTACTTCGGTTTGTGGGGCCCGACGGCAACCGCCTCGGTCATCGAGCCAAACCAACTCCTGATTCCCGGCGACTTGGGACTCGCGGTCAACAATTTCGGATTCGCTGACAGGGTCGACCTCGAGTACACCTCGCAAATCCAAGGCGCGGAAGCCAATGCCGTACTCTGCACCACCTGTGGCGACTGCTGCGACCGGTACTGCCAGAGCATTGAATGGATTGGCGGCGTTCGCTACCTGAGTCTCACCGAACGGTTCTCGCTGACCTCGTATGATTCACTCGAAAGCGTGAGCACCTACGGCGTGCATACGCAGAACAATCTGTACGGTGGTCAGGCCGGAGCTCGCATCCGTCGCTGCTATGGTCGCTTCAGCTTGGAAGGAACCGGCAAAGCAGGTGCCTACTACAACGATGCGAACCAGGCACAGGACTCGATCACCGACTTCCCCTCGCTCCTGATTCGCGATCATCGCTCGGCAAGCGACGAGAAGATCGCGTTCGTCGGCGAAGTGAGCCTGACCGGCATCTACCAGCTCAACTGTGTCTGGGGTTTGCGAGCCGGTTACAACTTGATGTGGGTGGAAGGCGTCGCCCTTGCTCCGGATCAACTTGACTTCACCAACACCCAGACCAGCGGCACGGCCATCAACCTTGACGGCAGCCTGTTCGTGCACGGCTTGAGCGCCGGTCTCGAAGCCCGCTGGTAGGATGGAAGCTCACGCGAGCGACGCATAGAGTCGCTCGCGAGCCGTTCGTTCGGATGCGGTCGCCACGGCTGCGGCCAGTTCATCCACCAAATCGTTGAGTGCTGCATCCAACGACCGGCCGCCCTGCCCGAATTCCATGATCGCTTGATCTCGAGCGGTGGTGTTGGCCAAGCGAGGCGAATCGGCGACAGCCGCGGTCATAACGCCAGACCGAACACCCGCAGGCTGGGTTGCGGCCATCGAGGAAATCGCCTCCGAAGGTCGAACCGGATCGGCAAAAGCGGCTGCCATCGCCACTTCGCCCCCCGCCACCACCGATTCGGCTTCGCCACCCGACTCACCACTCCCTTTCGTTTGGCGTACTATCCAGTTCAGGTAATTGATGACGAGCAGCGGATCGAGCGGCGTCACGATTCCGTCACCGCTCACATCGACAAAGAACGATTCGCCTGGGTTGGCGCCCTCCGGCATCATGATGCCGCCCTCGGGCAGCCGCATTTCACTGGCCCCTACCACGATCAGTTGATTAATCACCCAATGATTCAATAAGTTGATCGTAAGCAACGCGTCGATGGGCGCGACCACTCCGTCGCCGTTCACATCCAGGTGATTCGCAGGATTGGTCCACGGCATAGCGACCGGTGCTTCCGCTTCCAGATCGCCACCGTCACCAACCCCGGGATCGGCCGTCGGCGGCAGCGGAGCGATACCGTTGGTCTTCACCAAACTCGGCGACGGATGATGCATCGCCGCAATATTCCATGGGCCCGGATGGGGATTCGGCAGCGAATAGGGTGTCGAGCCATCCGGGTTGAACGTCCGGATCTCGTTGGCGGAACCGTTCGTGCCTTGCACCACAGCCAGCCGGTCGGCGATATCATCGCCCGTGCGATCAACGGCTGCCGCATGAATCGGAACATGCCGCGACGGCAGATCATTGAACGTGGTAAACATCGCCAAGCGTACATCAGGCGAATCGTCCGTCGCTCCGTTCCAGACTTCGATCGTCGAACCGCCCGTGATTCCCGCTGCGAAGATCAAGTCCGGGATGGCATCGCCATCCATCCTCGCCACATCCAGCGTGGCACCGCCGCGGAAGGTGCTTGCGAACGGCAGGATGGTGTCGAGCAACACCGGCGTTGAGCCGGAGACGTCGAACACGTAGGCCGTGGTACGCATGCCCGAACCGTTCACGACCACGACTTCGCTGCGATCATCGGGAACGCCTGGGTTATTTGGTCCCGGGCCACCGAACGTACCGAAGTCGCCCGCCGCCACATCAGCGCCGCCAATGAAATCACTGGGGAAGACCGAGAACGTCTTCATCGGCGAATCCGAAATCGGATCGGCTGGCGATGAGGTGTGCTCAAAGATGCGCACTTCGGGGTGAGCACCCGATGGCACGGCGATGATATCGAGATCTCCATCGCCATCGACATCGCCCACCGCAACCTCGACGCCCCCGACATAGCTCGGCGGGAAAGCCATGGTGCGGAATTTATCGAGTTCCGATCCGTCTTGTTTGAAGACGCGGATCTCGGGCTCTCGACTCCGCCCCGGCGCCACGATGATTTCATCAAATCCGTCTCCGTCCATGTCGCCTGTCGCTAAGCGGACACCGCCTTGGTACGACGGTTCATAGGCATAGAATGCATTCAGGGTTGCCCCGCTATCCGCATCCACGATTTCAACCCAAGGCGTGCTGATCTTTTCCTTGTCCGGGGCAATCACAACCACATTCGGCAGACCAAAGTAATAGCTCTCATCCATCGCCGACACATCGGCAACAGGTGGTCGCGGAGCAACCGGAGAAACGGCGGTGACGGTCACGTGATTATTGTACTGACCAAGCACTGCGGTTCCGGTGGCCGCGTACGTCCAGATTTCCGTCAAGTCGAGCTTGCCGTTGCTGTTGCTGTCTCCACCCAGGAAGACAGGCGTAAAATCGTCGGAAGTATTGGACGGTGTACCGTGATCATCGCGAACGGACACGCTCGCCAAGGCGATGTTGCCAACGTTCGTAACGGCGTAGGTCCAATAGACCGGAGTACCAACATGAACCAGCGGTCCGGTCGGCCCGGTCACATCCATGCCGTTCGTGTATTTCTCGATGTGGA
>JBJOLO010000795.1:0-4006 GCA_046045565.1 Planctomycetota bacterium
CTTCGCGAGGCGTTCGGGGATTCGCCCGACGAACAAGAATACCTGACGCGTTTTCCCCAGTGCAGCGATGCCGTACGCAACCAATTTGCGTTGCTTCGCAGCGGCAAGTTTCCGTCGAGCCCGTCGGCTGCAACCACGCCAGGGAGTTCACACAAGACGGTTGATCCCGAGGGCGGCACGTCGAACGGCGACGAGTTCGCCACACAAATACCGGGAGGCCGGCCCGGCGAGGATGCGGCGGCCGAACCGGACACGACTCCCTGGCTCGGCAACGCGAAAGGGCACGTATCGGATCCTGATACGGGATCCTCGCCGATCGCAGGCGGCCCGACGGTCGGAAAGGAATTTGATACCACGCAAGCTTGGGAACCGCTGACGACCCGTTTACCGGTTGGAGGCAGCGCCGCGAGCCAGGGCAGCGATGAGACGATTCAGTCTGATCCACAAGGACAACATCTCTCGCCCGAGAAACTGGCTCGCATCGGCCTGCCGAGCATTCCGGGGTTCGAGCTATTAAGCGAATTGGGTCGCGGCGGCATGGGGATTGTCTACCGTGCGCGTCAGATTTCGGCCAACCGCATTGTCGCGTTGAAGGTAATGCGGCATGAGATGCTCGACACGATGCCGGTGGAGACGCGCACGAGTTCGCTCGAACGATTTCGAACGGAGGCTCAGGCTGCTGCACGGCTGCAACACGACAATCTGGTGTCGGTGTATGAAGTGGGCGAGATTCCTCCGGCAACGCCCGGTGCCTCGCCGATGCGCTATTACGCAATGCGATTTGTCGAGGGCCAAAGTCTGTTTGATTTGGTCGTCAACGGGCCGCTCGACAATCGGCGCGCTGCCGCCTACCTGGAGCCGGTAGCTCGGGCACTCCAGTCCGCACACGACCAGGGCATCCTGCATCGTGATTTGAAGCCGCAGAACATCATGATCGAGAAGGCGACCGATCGGCCTCTGGTCACCGACTTCGGCTTGGCGAAGTTCACGGAGGGCGAGGAGTCGCTGACCTTCGCCGGGGAGGTGATGGGGACGCCAGCGTACATGTCGCCCGAGCAGGCCCGGGATGCGGCGAGTGTCACCGCATCGGCGGACTTGTATTCGCTGGGCGCAACGTTGTATCGATTGCTGACCGGTCGCGCCCCGTTTCAGGCGGCCAACGTCGCCGAAACGATCCGCCAGATCCTCGATCAGGAGCCCGTGCCGCCACGCCAGTTGAATCCGGCAATCGATCGCGATCTGGAAACGATCTGCGTGAAATGCCTGCAGAAAGAACCTTCGCGGCGGTACAGTTCTTGCGCCGCATTGGCCGAGGACCTGCATCGTTACCTGCACGGCATCCCGATCGTGGCGCGCCCCGTGAGCGCACCCGAACGTATCTGGCGTTGGTGTCGTCGCAATCCACTGCCCGCGATCCTTACCGGAACCGCGATGGTCCTGGCGGTCGCAACCCTGCTGTCGATTGTGATCGGCTATCGAAACACGGCTGCTGCGCTGGCTGTTTCGGAGTCGCGATTGCAGCGCGCTTTGCAAGTGGTCGACGAGTTGTTCACGCGCGTGAGCGAGGACGAATTGCTTGACGAGCCCGGCATGCAGCCGCTGCGAAAGGATCTGCTCGAAAAGGCCCTGAAGCACTACCAGTATTTCCTCGAGGAGAGCGGCGGCAAAGCAGCCATTCGCGACGAGGTCGCGGCAGCTCATTTTCGCGTCGGCGTTATCTCGCAGGTCATGGGGAACAGCGAGACCGCTGAAAAGGAACTGACTCAAGCCCGCCAGCTGCAGCAACAACTGTTGCAAAACAAACCGGACGATCCGCAGCGTCTGAAACCACTCGCCGATTCGTTCAACGCTCTCGGCAGCTTCTATAATTCGCAGCGACAATACAAAACATCGACACAGATGTTTGAGGAAACGATCGCCTTGCGTGCGAAGCTGGCGAAAGCCGATCCCGAAAACCTGGAGTTCCAGCGATTGCGGGCCAACGCCGTCATGAACCTCGGACTTGCGAAGCTGCAGGCCGGCGACGCGAGCGGTGCGAATAACGACATGCTGTCAGCGCAAGCGTCTCGACAAGAGCTGCTCGATAAAGATCCAACCGCTACAAGAGTCCGCCGCGATCTCGCGATGGGCTGGTACAGTTTGGGAAAATCACAAGCCTCGCGCGAGCAGGCCTCGCCGGAAGAACTCGAAGCCGCCATCGTTTATTTACGCAAGGCCATCCGGGAATTTGACGTGCTCTTGGCAAGCGACCCGCGATCGATGAGCAACCGTTACTACCTGGGAGTTTCCCATCGCCTGCTTGGCGGAATGCTCGCGGAACGCCGTGAATTCACTGCAGCAGCGGAAGCGTATGAAGCAGCCACCAAACCGATTCAATCCCTGGCCGTCGGCAATCCCGAGGTCGCCGCCTATCGAGCCGAATTGGCGGTGCTGGCCATGAATCGCGGCACGGTATACACCGCAACCGAAAAGTTCGTCCCGGCTCGGGAAGCCTGGGAGCAGGCCCAAAAGCTGACCGCCGAATTGATGGAACACGACCCCGAGGATCCCCAACTACGCACCGACCTGGCGAACAGCCTGGCGGCCCTCGGAGATCTCCATCGCCGGGACGGGCAGAAGGATCAAGCGATTGCTTGTTTTGAGCAGGCTCAGGAGCAACTCCGCATTCTGCGGGAAAGAGAGCCCCAAAACAATTGGCTGAAAAGCCTTTGGGACGAGAATGAGGAGTCCATTCGGGACCTGAAGAGCGACACGCCGGAACCACAGCCAAAACCGATGCCATGCGTCGATAGCGAATAAAGTGGTTCTTCCAAAAATGCCGATGACACCGAACGTACGCATTCTCCCGCATGCGATGCATGCGAGATGCTAGCAAACGATCGGTGAATCCTTTTCGAAAACGGCGGTGGACCATGTCGCGAATTGCGCGGTACCTCGGTTGTTTGTCCGTGCTGATGCTTGTTCTGAGCGCTGCGACCGTACGTGCTCAATCGAGCAATCGGGCTTCTTCGCGGATGTCGGACGACAGCCCGGATTGGTCAACGCAATTCGTCGCGCAACCGGCTGCCGAGCCGCCGGCCGAGCCGAATCCGCCGCAACCGCGTCCTGCACCGCGCCCCACGCGCACCAGCGCCCGCGATTCGTACGTGCGATTGGCTCGCGCTCCGAACATGTTCGGCGATACGCTGCGTCCCGTCGGATCGGTGACGCTGAAACCGGATGGTCAGATCGCCGACCGCGAACCGCTGGACTACAACCTGATGCTCGGCGGCGGAGCCAGCTACAACGCAGCACACAACAATCGCGCCGCGCCCACCGATCGCGCGTACTTCCTCTACAACGGTTTCTACAATGCGGTGAATTACACCCAACCAGGGTTCCCACCTGTGAATGCCGCCGCCGATTTGCACCTTTACACGGCGGGCGTAGAGAAAACGTTCCTGGACGGAACGTGGTCGCTCGACCTGCGGATGCCGTTCACGAACGGATTCAACTATGCAACCGACAGTTTCGCGACCGATTCGGGACGCATTGGAAATCTCTCGGCCTTTCTCAAGCATCTGGCTTACGAGGACGACGTGATGGCCCTCTCAGGCGGACTTGGCTTCGGCTTGCCCACCGGGAGCGATGTGGTATCCAGCAATGGATTCGGCACCTTGACGCTGCAGAACGAAGCAATCCACTTGATGCCGTTCGTGGCGATGACGGCCAGCCCGAACGACAACTGGTTCATTCAAGCCTTCGCCCAAATCGACTTTGCTGCCACAGGCAATGGAGTGATCGCGAACAACTTTGGTGTTGGCAAGTACACTGAGCAAAACCTGCTGCATCTCGACGCGACCCTCGGTCGCTGGCTGGCCCAAGACTTGGATCGCTACTACTTGAGCGGCATCGCTGCGATCGTCGAATTGCATTACACGAGCACCATGAATGACTCGGACGAAGTGCTCGTGTCATCACTCGGAGGCCTCGGTTCTCTCAGCAATCCTCTCAATCGAATCGACCT
>JBJOLO010000817.1:0-6326 GCA_046045565.1 Planctomycetota bacterium
GACAGCCCGCTGCTCAAGGCGGTGCAATACGATGGCGACATCCAGATGCCTCCCAATGGAAAGCTCAGCGATGGCGAAATCGCGGTCGTGAAGCAATGGATCGCCCTCGGCATGCCATGGCCGGAAGGGACCGACGAAGGTTCCTCGAGCGGCATTCGGGAAAGTGGTGAAATCACCGAGGCTGATCGCCGATTCTGGTCGTTTGTGCCTCCTCGACGACATGCCTTGCCGCACGTCGCGAAGGCCGAGCAATCGCGAGGCCCGATCGATCATTTCGTGCTGCAGCAATTAGAGGCCGAACAACTGGAGCCGTTGGCGGAGGCCGATCGCGCAACGCTGTTGCGTCGCCTGAGCATCGATCTGCTGGGATTGCCTCCATCGCTGGATTCAGTGCACGAGTTCGTCGCGGATGATTCTCCCGATGCCGTATCGCGTATGCTCGATCTAATGCTCGCATCGCCCCACTACGGCGAACGATGGGGCCGGCATTGGCTTGATGTGGCACGGTACGCCGAGGATCAAGCACATAGCTTTCAAGCGAGAATGTATCACAGCGGGTATCAGTATCGGGATTGGGTGGTGCGGTCGTTGAATCACGACCTGCCCTACAATCAATTTGTATTCGATCAGGTGGCCGGCGACTTGCGCGCCGAAGGCGATCGACTGGCCAGCCTGCCCGGACTCGGCTATTTCGCGCTCGGTCCGGTCTACTATGCGGACGCGGGGTGCGCCCCGAAAGCGCAAGCCGATGAAATCGATGATCGCATTGACACGTTGGCGCGAGGCTTCCTGGGATTGACCGTTTCTTGCGCTCGCTGCCACGACCACAAGTTCGACCCGATCACCATGCGGGACTATTACGGCTTGGCAGGCGTATTCGCGAGCACCAAGTACGACGAGTTGCCCTTGGTTCCGGAGGACGTGGTCAAGCGATTCAACGCAGCAACCGCACACATGCAGCAGCAGGAAAAGACGCTGGATGAATTCCAGAATGCGGCAAGTCGTGCCAAGAGCGAGTCCTGGGCGCCGCAGTTTGCGCGTTTCGCTACTGCCGGCTGGCAGCTGAAAAACCGACGTCATGCCGACGCGAAAGCACCGGTCACGCCGTTGGCTCAGGAACGGAATCTTCCCGAGTTCATGATTGAGTCGTTTGTCAAATTCCTGTCGTCGGACCAAGTTGCAAAGTCGGCGATTTGGGCTGAGTGGCAAAAAGCGGTCGAAGGACAAGACACAACCCGTGATTGGTCAACGGATCCCGCTGCGGTCGAGAAAGTGAACGCGGTCGCCATGGCCCTCCAGGGACGGCTGGAATCCGCCCTCGCTCGACGCAAGGAATTGGAAGATCAGTACACCAAGGCGATGGCCGAAGCGACCGACGAGGAGGCCAAGAAAAAAGTTGCCCGCATGCCGCTCGAGAAGGAGCACGAAGAGGTCCTTAAAGAGTTGGCACACGATGGCAAAGCACCACTCTTCGTCCCACGCGAACAGCTCGAGAAATTGCTCGACGAACAACCCCGACAGCAGCTCGCCGAGCACAAAGCGGAACTCGAGCGTCGCAAGCAGGCCATCGGTCCGAAGTACCCGGTCGCCCACGGCCTGGCCGAAGGCGAAATCAAGAACGTAAAGATTCATCTTCGCGGCAATCATGCGACGCTGGGCGATGAGGCACCGCGTCGATTCTTGGAAGTGTTATCGGCGAAAGAGGGCGGTCTGTTTTCGCAAGGGAGTGGCCGGCGCGAGTTGGCCGAGTCGCTTGCGAGCGCCACCAACCCGCTTACGGCACGCGTGATGGTCAATCGAGTCTGGGCGAATCATTTCGGTCAGGGGATCGTCGGCACACCGAGCAATTTCGGGCTGCTCGGGCAACGTCCGTCGCATCCGGAATTGCTTGACGACCTCGCCGTGCGCTTTGTGGAGTCGGGGTGGTCGATCAAGTGGCTGCACCGCCAGATTCTGCTCAGCTCGACGTGGCAACGAGGATCGAATCATTCGGCCGAACAGTTCGACAAAGATCCGGAGAATCGCCTGCTGTGGCGCATGAATCGGCGGCGACTTGATATCGAAGCGTGGCGCGATTCCGTCCTGTCGGCCGTCGGGTCGCTCGATCATCGACTGGGCGGCGCGCCGATGGATCTGAACGATGGCAATCATCGTCGCCGTACGCTCTACTCCAAAATCAGCCGCCATGAGCTCGACTCCATGCTGCGTTTGTTTGATTTCCCGGATCCGAATCTGACGAGTGAACGACGAGTCATCACCACCGTGCCGATGCAACAGCTGTTTGTGCTCAACAGCGAGTTCATGGTGCGGCAGGCTCAAACCCTGGTGGCCCGCGTTGATCGCGATGGTACCCAGGATCCGGTGGGACGGGTTCGCATGATGTACGAGATCGTGCTGGGGCGTGAGCCAACGGATCGGGAACGGCAGGTTGCCGAACGATTTCTGGCCACTGCGACCGAAGAGAAGAACGCCCGCTTGACGCCGTGGGTGCAGTGGGCCCAGTTGCTGCTCTCCACAAACGAATTCGTTTTCCTGGATTAGCGACAAGCAGGCAGCGGCCATGTGGAACGTAGCTCAGAGTGAAATACGGAGCGAAGGAACGTGTCGATGAACAAGGTGGCGAACGCGATGACGACGCACGAGAACAGGCTATTCGAAGGTCTGTCGCGACGAACGATGCTGCGGCAATTGGGCGCGGGATTCGGCCTGGTTGGCTTGGCCGGCGTGCTCGCCGACGCCGATGCCCGCGGCGCAACGGTGTCGAGTGACAGTCCGTTGGCGGTGAAGCCGACCCATTTTCCGGCACGGGCGAAGCGTGTCATTCACCTGTTCATGAACGGCGGACCGTCCCATGTCGACACGTTTGATCCCAAGCCGGCACTCGAAAAGTTTGCAGGTCAGAAACCGGAAGAGTTAACCAAGAACTACCAGCGGGCTGTGGGACCCCTGTTTCCCTCGCCGTACAAATTTGCCAAATACGGACAGGCCGGCCTGGATGTCAGCGAATTGTTTCCGCATGTGGCAAGTCAAATCGATGACATCTGCGTGATCCGCTCGATGTACACCGACATCCCCAATCACGAGCCCGCGCTGCTCATGATGAATTCCGGGAACACGCAGCCGACGCGACCCTGCATGGGTTCGTGGTTGAGTTACGGGTTAGGGACGGAGAATCAGAACCTCCCCGGATTCGTGGTGCTCTGTCCCGGCAAACCGGTCGTGGGGCCGCAGTTGTGGGGGAACAGCTTTCTGCCCGGCATTTTTCAGGGCTGTCATATCAACAACAGCAACCTGAATCCGAAGTCGATCATCCCCAACGTGCACAACGGCTATTTGTCCGTATCGGAACAGCGGCGTCAGATCGACGCGCTGCAGGAACTGAATCGCGAACACCTCGAGCGACGCGGGCGCGACGGATCGCTGGAGGCGCGAATCGAGTCGCTCGAAATGGCCTATCGTCTGCAATTCGCGGCGCAGGAAGTGTTCGACATCAATCAGGAAACCAAGTCGACGCGGGAACTGTATGGCAGCGGGCAATTTGCCGATGCCTGCCTCGTTGCACGCCGCCTCGTTGAACGTGGCGTGCGCATGGTCCAGGTGTATTACGGCGGCGGGCAGCCGTGGGATGATCACGGCGACATCAACAATCACCGGAACCACGCCAAGGCGAGCGACCAGGCGGTTGCCGGATTGCTGATCGATCTGAAGAACCGCGGCATGCTGTCCGATACGCTGATCGTGTGGGGCGGTGAATTCGGCCGTACACCGTGGTCGGAGGGGCAAAAAGGTCGTGATCACCACGCGCGCGGTTTCACAGTGTGGCTCGCCGGTGGCGGCGTTCGCGGCGGGATGGCGTTCGGCACGACCGACGAGTTCGGGAATCAAGCCGTTGAAAATCGGATGCACGTTCATGACTTGCATGCCACCGTGCTGCATCTCATGGGATTGGATCACGAACGACTAACCTATCGCTACAGCGGTCGTGATTTTCGTTTGACCGATGTTCACGGTCGTGTGGTCCGTGAAATCATGGCTTGACGATCAGCCGAATGCCTCGATTCTATCCGGCGGGATCTTATCCCTACTTGTACATTCGCGCGCCGAGGTTTAAGAGAATGAGTGGACGCGACGGACGTTCATCGGGAACGACCGGGACGCTTGGCGAGGAATGCGTAAGAACAGCGAAGCAATTGCGAGGAGCAAGCAATGAAAACGTTCGTGATGGAGAAGTTCGGCATGATCAAATGCGGCATGATGAAATGCGGCTTGGTGATTTGCGGAGTCGTAGCCCTTTCCGCATGGTTGGCGGTGGGTGCGACCGGACAGGACGGAAAAGCAGCCAAGAAAGCCGATGACAAAGCAGCTCACGGACACGATCACGCAGCGGCTTTGCCGAAGCGAGGTGTCTGTGTGCTGGTGGCGAAAGAAGATAGCAAAGTGGCCGGAGCTGTCGAGTTTATTCAGGACGGCGAGACGTGCCACTTGGTAGGTGAGATCACCGGCCTGACCCCCGGCGAACATGGTTTCCACATTCACGAATTCGGCGATCTGCGCGATCCGAAGGGGATGGGCGCCGGCAGCCACTTCAACCCCAAGGGCCATAAGCACGGTGCGCCCGGATCAGACGAACGTCATGTGGGCGATCTGGGAAACGTCAAAGCAGATGACAAGGGCGTCGCCAAGATTGACATCAAAGTTGAAGGCCTGTCGCTGCACTTTGTGCTCGGCCGCTCGCTGGTGGTGCACGCCAAGCCGGACGATTTCTCGCAACCGGTCGGCAACGCCGGACCGCGCGTGGGTGTAGGCGTGATCGCAATCGCTGCAGAACCGAAGAAAGACGAGCCGAAGAAGTAGTCGGCAGTTCGTCGTCAGATTTGTTTCGACCGGCTAGGTGACGATCCACCTAGCCGGTTTTTTTGCGGCAAAGTTCACGCTGATCGTGAAATCGGATCGCCGCTGAAGTGTAGCCATCACCCAGTGTAGCCATCGCCCAGTGTAGCCATCGCCCAGTGTAGCCATCACGCTCTGCGTGATGATCTGCCCTGCACCGGCACCGGCATCGATTCCATCAGCGGTTCTTTCTACGCCCGATCAATCCGCATATCACCGTCACGATGCATTGGACTCTGACAAGTGTTTGATGTGATGAAGCACCCGCGTGTGGATGCGATGGATCAGCAGGTCCGACCAGAGAATCCAATACTGTTGGGGGTAGATGTCGTATTCGTACCACGTGCTGCCTTCCAGACGGGTGCGTCCTCCGGGTAGTTCGATCAAGCGGAATTCACCGCGCTTGCAACGCAAGTAGCCGTCGAGATGCGGAGGGTGCACGTGGCGGTACGGGCTGAGTTCATGCATCGGTGGTGGCTGGGAAACGACGTCGAATGCCAGTCGACGAGGCTGATCCCAGACGGTGATCGGCTCGACGAACGGCCCGGTGGAAAACTCACAGTGCCGCACCGCACCGACTCCGGAGCCGTGAATCGTGGCCCGCATCGGGTACGCGATTCCGAGCTGAAAATACCAATTCGAGGGCGGGGGCAATTCTGAGAAGCCGATCACGTGCGGCCATACCTCTTGCGGTGGAGCTTCGATTTCCACGGAAGTGACGACCTCGTAGAGAGGCAGATCTGGCGCAGCGGATTCCACTCCTGCAAAGATCGGTAGCACCAGCACTGGTACGACCAACGACGATCGTTTGCCCGGCGTGACGGCCGCAACGGTGTAGCCGATCAGCGCACCGAATGCGCCCATGGCTGCTCCGATCGGAAACAGCATAGCCAGGCAAATGATGCCTTCGAACGCGAATAGCAACAGGACCATACCGGCTACGGCGACCGAAATTTCAGCAACAAGAATGCTCCCGCCCAGTCCTCGAGCACTGGGACGGTTGTAGAGGAAAGCGCTCACCGCACCCATCATGATGGGTGTTCCCAGGAAAAGTGCGGCACCGTAATCTTCGTATGCATAGACGCTGATGCCCAACATGACGAGGCAGATCAACACGCTTGCCGCTACACCCGTCAGTGCGCTGTGAATGCGACGATCAAGCTGTGGAATCGGCTTGGGAGCCGCAAAGGAGTAGCTGCCCCGCGAGGGCATGGCGGAAAGCAGCAACATCAATGCAAAGTTGAGTCCCGGCAGCAAGACGAACAGGCCAACCCAAGCGGTCAGTCCCGCGTTGACAGCGCGGCGGACGCTCATCGATACCGCAATCCATACGAACGGAAGCGACCAAACAAATATGACCCACGCGAGCCAATCCGGTGCCGGTGGCGTTAAGTACTGTTTGCGGATGCTGAGCAGCGGATTGAGGAAATCGTGAG
>JBJOLO010000545.1:0-3395 GCA_046045565.1 Planctomycetota bacterium
TCGCCGAAGACTACGCACCTTTTAATGTGGATGTGACGACCGAAGCGCCGGTCTCCAGCGATTTGATTTACTCGGGGAGCGGTGACACGCGGTGGGGAGTGCGGGTTGTTATCGGAGGGAGTTCGTACGACTGGTTCGGGTCCGGTGCCGGCGGTGTGGCCTATCTGGGATCGTTCAACTGGTCGAGTGACACACCTGCGTTTGTGTTCACGCAGCAACTAGGCAATGGCGGAGAGAAATATACGGCGGAAGCGATCTCGCACGAAGCTGGCCATACATTGGGACTCGATCACGACGGCACTGCTACGGCCGGATACTACACCGGCCAAGGAAGCGGCGAGACCGGCTGGGCACCGATTATGGGCGTCGGCTACTACCAGAATCTGTCGCAGTGGAGCAAGGGCGAATATTCCGGCGCCAACAATAAACAAGACGATCTGGCGATCATTACGACAAACAACGGATTTGGCTATCGCACTGACGACTATGGCAACACATCGACAAGTGCGTTCGCTTTGGTTCCGAATGGCAGCTCACTTGCCGTATCAGGCATCATTGAGCGAAACACCGACATGGATATGTTCTCCTTCACGACCGGCAGCGGGGCTGTTTCGCTGACCTTTGACCCGGCCGCGCGAGGTCCGAACCTGGATATCTATGCCGAGCTGTTCAACAGTTCGAATACGCTCATCGCCAGTTCCAACCCGACCGCCTCGCTCGGCGCCTCGATTACCACCACGCTGGCGAGCGGGCAGTATTTCATCCGAGTACGCGGCACCGGCAGTGGTGATCCGCTGACTACCGGCTACTCAAATTACGGGAGCCTCGGCCAGTACTCGATCACCGGCACGATCGTGGCTGACGGTGGGAATAACAACACATCGAGCGGCGATACGCTCAGCATTGCGGCCACCAATGCCAGCCGGTACGAAGGCAATTCGGGAAGCACCGCTTTCACCTTCACGGTCACGCGAGGCGGAAACACGGCCCAGACTTCCACCGTCAATTGGTCGGTCGCCGGCAGCGGAACGAGTGCCGCGGCTGCAAATGATTTTGCCGGCGGCATTTTTGCCTCCGGTACCTTGACGTTTCTTGCGGGTGAAGTCAGCAAGGTCATCACGGTATCGGTCGTCGGCGACAGAGCGTACGAATCCAACGAGCAGTTCAGCGTCACCTTGTCGAACGCCAGCGGCTCGACCCAAATCCTCGACGGTGGAGTCGCCAGTGGTACGATCCTCAACGATGACGCTCCGCCGCCGCCGGTCATCAGTGTGACCGCCGACGATGCCAGTAAGAGCGAAGGCACGCTGACGACGACGGCATTCACGTTCCGGCTCGACCGCACTGGCGATCTGAATCGCACGTCATCCGTCAAAGTCGCTGTGGTTTCCAAGAGCGGTAGTTTATGGGCGAGCGGTAGCGATTTTGTCGGCGGTAAGCTGCCGTTTGGTACCGTGAGTTTTGCGGCGGGTGTGTCATCGATCATGGTGACGATCAATGTCGTGGGCGACTCGCTTGTTGAAAACAACGAACAATTCTCGGTGAAACTGTCGAATGTAAGCGGTGCCACTTTGGGTGTGGCGACCGCGAACGGGACGATCCTTAACGACGACGCGGCCGCGATCAAGGCGGTGATCTCGCGTCGCTCGGCCATGGTCGAGGACACCGGCGATTTCTCGCTCGGTGACCTCGCCATGTCATCTTCTACGTGGCAGGATGCTGCATCGCGCGTTCATTTCGGCCTGCCCTCCGCCGCCGTCTCTGTCGAGACGCGGGGCGGATCGCTGAGCCCTCGTGCGTGCGATGCGCTCCTGTCGGACTACACGATGCTGCCCGCATCGGCCATCGACCTTGCCGATCTCGATTCGCTCGCTCCAGCGTGCTCCTCGCGAGTACGCTGCCGCGCGAACGACTCGGCGCTGGTCGATTTCGAATTTGGTGATCGAGAATCCGGCGCTTTCGACCCAAATGCGGTTGGATTCGAAAGCGAGTTCGCGATCCATTAGTTCTTGCGTATTGAGGCCTCCCCCAGTGCCCCGCAGGTTGCGCCGTAGGACCATCCGTTTCGGCGCATGCGGCCTTTGAGCGCGCCTGCGGGGTGCCTCCATGCGGGTTTGCCGTGTCACGCGGTTTGCCCCTTCTGCACGCAGAGCCTAAACTGAGCGTCGATTCCAGGAGAGGAGCATCGACGTGCAGAGAACGGCGTATGGTTTTCAAGTCAGATTTTGTCCGACGGAACGGGGCACTCTTGCGCAGCGGCTTCTGCTAATGCTCGGAGCGTTCCTGCTGACGTCGGCCTTCACCAGCGCGGCCCAACCGACACCGGCTGCGGCAACGCGAGCCGTGGCAACGTCCTCGAACCGACCGAATATCGTGATGATCATCTCGGATGATCAGGCTTGGACCGATTACGGGTTCATGCAACATCCCCAGGTGGAAACACCCCGATTGGATCGACTCGCGCGAGAAAGTCTGACGTTTCGTCGCGGGTATGTGCCGGCAAGTCTGTGCTGCCCCAGTCTCGCGTCGATCATCACCGGACTCTATCCGCATCAGCATCGTATCACCAGCAACGATCCGCCGATCCCGCCCGAGTTTCAACGTGCGGCTCAGACCGGGAATTCAGGGAAAGCGGCGCCGGGAGCTGCCGGCGGCTTTCAACAGTCTGCGGCCTTTCGCGAAGGTCGCGAGATCATGAACCGGAATCTGGAATCGGTTGCCACCTTGCCGAAGATGCTCGCCAAGGCGGGATACGTTTCGTTTCAGTCCGGCAAATGGTGGCAAGGTGCCTACCAGCGAGGCGGCTTCACGCATGGCATGACCAAAGGGCAACGGCACGGCGACGAAGGTTTGGGAATCGGACGCAAAACGATGCAACCGATCGTCGATTTTCTCGACGAAGCCCAACGCGACCAAAAGCCGTTCTTCGTGTGGTACGCGCCGATGATGCCTCATGATCCCCATACACCTCCCGAACGGTTGCTCGACAAGTACCGCGCTCGCACCGATTCGCTCCATGTGGCTCGCTATTGGGCGATGGTCGAATGGTTCGATGAAACGATCGGACAGTTGCTCGATGAATTGGATCGACGTCATTTGACCGAAAACACCCTGGTGGTCTACGTCACCGACAACGGCTGGATCCAGGACCCCAAGCAGCCCCGATATGCGGCCAAGTCAAAACAATCGCCTTACGACGGCGGATTGCGGACTCCGATCCTGCTGCGTTGGCCCGGCAGGATTCCGGCGGAATTCTCCGACGACTTGGTCCTGTCGATCGATCTGGTCCCCACGGTGCTCGCTGCGGCAGGACTGGAATCGGCTACCGCGTTGCCCGGTATCGACCTGCGGCATGCGGAACGACGACAGGCACGACAAACCATCCAAGGCGCGTG
>JBJOLO010000011.1:0-6818 GCA_046045565.1 Planctomycetota bacterium
GGCTTTGGTTGCCGATGCGAAGCACGTCGCCGAATCCGGCGGTAGTCACGAATGCGGTGCGCGATCCATTGCGAGTCAGCAGGGCATTGGTGCCGCGGGTCGTGCCTAGCTTCATCGCCAGTTCGGGGAGCGGAACATCGAGGGGCAGCCCGAGAATCAACCGCGCGGCCAACACCGGCGACTCGATATCGGCGTAAAGTTCGTACGCGGCGCCGGCTCGTACGACCGCCGGCAGCGGGTCCGACAGGTGAAACGTACCCGTTGCGGCGTCGAATCGCCGAACGCCCCCCAACTCAACCCACTCGCCGCTCCCGGAATCCGCACGGATCGAGAACCCTCGGTAAAAGTCGGGCGTCTCGCCGATGCGACGGCTGTCGACAATCGACTGTCCCGAGGCCGGCGCGCTGAGGCAACCTTTGGTCACGCCCGAGCTAAGCACCTTGCGACGCACCAAATCACCCGCGGGTGACCGGGCTACGCAGTCGGTAAACGTGCCACCGACATCAATCCAAAACTGCCAGATTCCCATCGTTCTCATCGCACAACGCAGTGAAGAACTGCTTGGGATACACCTGCCGCAATGAACATGCTTCACTCAAACTGCTGAACGGAAGCTGCCGCAATCACCATGCTTTGGGGCAACGCCGGGCATGTCGGCTGCTTCGCGACGGATGCCGGAGAGTTGGCCCGCACGCGATTAGCGAGCCGCGGCTACCGTTGCTTTGCCGCCGATCGAAATCAGCGACGTATATGTTCGCAAATACATGCGTCCTTTCGCGACGGCGGGCGTTGCTCGCGAACCCGCGCCGAGTTTATTGCGACCGAGCAGCTGGTACTGTTTCGACGCGGCCAGCACCACCGCTTCGCCTTCTTCATTCATGCAGTAGATCTTGTCGCCGACTCGCACGGGGGAACCGAAGTAGTTGCCGCCCACTCGCTCCGTCCAGTGCACCGTTCCGTCTGCGGCGTTGATGCACTTTACGATACCGTTGTCGGACCACAGGAACACCATGTCGTCCTTCGCAACAACGCAGGGAACGTACGGAGCCTGTGTTTTCACTTCGTAGACCACTTCGGGCTTTTCACCGAGCCGGATCGCGGCGACATAATTCCCGCCTCCGCCGGAGCCTGTGGAACCGAACACCAGATCGCCCACGATCACGGGCGAACTGACGGTGCGCATGCGGAACGCATTGACGTTCCAGATCGGCTCGCCCGTTTTCGGATTCAAGCTGTACATGCCGGCTGCCGTATCGCAGCACAGCAGTTGCGGCGCACCGCCTTTGCTGGGCTGATAGATGCACGGGACGGAGTAGGAAGTGTTTTCCACCTCCCGAGGCGTCTTCCATCGCAATGCGCCGGTCTTACGATCGATCGCCGTAACAAAACTGCCATCGGGCTTCTGCGACTCGTCGCTTTTATTCGGTCGTTCCTGCGACCAGGAGACAATCACCAAGTCCTCGAACAGCATCGGCGACGAGCCGAATCCGTGCTGGCTCATCCACGGCCCGAGATCCGCGGTCCATTCCGGTGTGCCATCGTGCTTGAACGCTTTCAGCCAGCAGTGCTCGGGATCCGACCAGGCAAAATAA
The DNA here is from genome assembly GCA_046045565.1 of Planctomycetota bacterium. Taxonomy (GTDB): domain Bacteria; phylum Planctomycetota; class Planctomycetia; order Pirellulales; family Pirellulaceae; genus VGZA01. The sequence goes on from JBJOLO010000011.1 coordinate 1,593, forward strand.
ACGCGGTCCTCGTCAACCACCGGAGTACTCGAAGCATAACTGCTCTTTGCGTGCAGCTTGTGGGTCTTCGACGGAAAATCTTTCTTCCACTCGATCGATCCATCTTCGACTTTGATTGCCAACAGGTGCCGCTCGGCCGTTTCCGGATTGCCGCTCATCAAAAAGATCCGATCGCCCCAAATCACGGGCGAACCGTTGCCGACGCCGGGCAACTCGCGCGTCCAGTTCAGATCGGTATCGGTCCATTTCGCGGGGATCGTGGTTGCTTCGCTCTGTCCGGCCCCGTTGGGACCGCGGAATCGCGTCCACTCTTGAGCAACCCCGGGGTTCGGCAACGTGGTAGCGATAACGAGCATAGCGACGAGCAAAGAAAACGATCGCAGCATGGCGTCCTCAAGGGTGGGCTGGAGGCAGTTCAACAACGATGAAGCCGGCAAAAAATCGTAGCCGATACGGGTACCTCGTGCCATATACCCCGAGCGATGGACCCGTCGCATGTTCACGACGACTTACAAAAAGGGGCAGGGGCCCGCACCGCGGTCCCGTCAATCCAAGACACACACATTCAACCGGCCCGATGCCTCGGACGAGCCAAAAACGTGTGTGTCTTGGAATCGGACCGCCCGCTCGATGCACACAGACACCCACCCGGACTTGCGAGAATAGGCAGGGGCCCGCACCGCAGTCCCGTCAATCCAAGACACACACATTCAACCGGCCCGACGCCTCGGCCGAGCCAAATACGTGTGTGTCTCGGAATGAGTTGGAAGGGGGAATGCGTGGATGCAGTGGGCACGAATGTGTCCGCATGGGGCACGCGGTAGAAGACGCGAGGGTACGGGAGTTGGGCCGGCGAGATCGCGGTCGATTACAAGCCTTCACAGGCCCAATCGACGACGCGCCAATCGAGCCATCGGCGGTCGGGGTCCGAGCCTTGAGCGCTGATGAATCCCAGGTGTCCGCCATGTCGCGTGCGTATGACGCGAACACAGTCGGGCAGATCCGGGCGGTCGAACATATGGACCGGAATAAGCGGATCGTCGTCGGCGACCAGGATGGTGGTAGGCACGTTGATGTTGGTCAGCAGGTGGACCGAACTGGTTTGCCGGTAATAGTCGGTCGCGTCCGCAAAACCGCTCAAGGGTGCGGTGATGCGATCGTCGAATTCCCGAATGGTGCGGGGCAGGGGATCGAGATTGATCGATCGGAGCTGCGGCACCCGGACGCGTCGCGTGCGGATTTGACGGAACAGCGACGACCGAAACGCGTAGTCGTAGAGCGGGTAGCGTCGCAAGTTGTCGGAGCAGATGCAGAGGTCGATGGGTGGCGAAACGGCAAACGCCGAGGTAACGGAGCCGGCGGCGTGCAGGTTTTCGCCCAACATTTTCAGCAGCAGATTTCCGCCCATCGAGAACCCCGCGATACGCAGCGGCGAATCGGGGCACAATCGGTGGATCCGTTCAATGCATAAACGCACATCTTCACTGCGGCCGGCGTGCCCGGGGCTGTATGCCAATTCATCCCCCGCTCCGCAACCACGCATATCCATGCGGAACACGCGGATGCCGCGCACGAAGAGTTTCTCGGTGATCCGCACCATGTAGCTGGACGCATAGGAACCGCCGAGCCCATGCAGCAGCAGGACGACGGGCATGCCCGGTTGCCATGTCTCCGGACAATCATCGTGCAACACCAGCTGTTCATCGTCGTTCAGCGAAATCCGCCATTGCTCGGCACAATACTTATCATGCGACTCGTTCAACAGCGCGGACCAGATCGTTTGCAGATGGCCGCCACGGAGCATCGGGTGCGGTCGAAAATCCGGAATCATGTTCAAAGCTGGAGACCGCATGCAGCATCCTTGCTTGGGGTTGAAACGGAACGGCGGGGCCATGTTCGAAGTCGTCTGAGGGCCCTACGATAGGGGTTATCGAAGACCTTGGGAAGCTGTGATTTCACGATTCCCGGGCAATCCGTCGATCCAAGTGAGCTTTCTCTGCTGGCAGGGCTGACCGAAAGCTCGAGGGCGGGTCGGAATTGCATGCGTGAGGAACGGGAAGACCATGCCCGGCGAGTCGGAGCCGGCAAGCTGTTGTCGTGAGGAACATCGGGTTCGGGAGGACCAACATGGCCGAAGGATCAGCGACAGCGGTGCTCGTGGTCGGACACGGGACGCGAGACCCGCAGGGGCAGGCCGAATACCTGCAGGTGGTGGAGTGGATCCGGGAGATGCTTCCGTCCCTTTGTGTGGAAACGGGCATTTTGGAGCTTGCGGAGCCTGATATTCCGACCGGCATCCGGAGAGTGATGGCAACCAAGCCCCGGCGGCTGGTGGTGACGCCGATTCTGTTGTTCGCGGCGAACCATGCCAAGAGCGACATTCCGGAGGCGGTGGAGGCGGCAATGGCCGGGTTACCCGATCGGCCCGAGGTGCTCTATACACGGCCGCTGGAATGTGACACAGGGCTGGCCGAGGTATCGGCCGAGCGGTTTTGGGAGGCTCATCGCCAGCTGGGAAGTCCCTCGCCCGAAAGTATCGCTGTGCTCTATGTCGGACGGGGCTCCAGCGATCCGACGGCGATCAGTGAGGCTCGACGGTTTACCGAACTGCGACAGGAAATCACCCCCACCGCCCAATTCGGCCTGTGCTTTATGGCGGCACACCATCCGCGACTGGCGGAAAGCTTGCAGCAACTTCAAGCCAATGCCGATCGCCACCCCGAGATTCGCCACCTGATCATTCAGCCTCATTTGCTTTTCCAGGGCGCCGTCTTGCGCGATATCGTGACGCAGGTCGAGGCTTGGCAGCAGCGGAACCCGGCATGGAAGGTCGAGATCGCCGGACACCTGGGGGCCACTCGCCAACTCGCCAAAATGCTGGTCGATCGAATCCGACTCACCGCTGACTCGCCTTTATAGAAGACATGCGTAAGATACGGAGAAGGGCTGCAGCGCAGCTTCGTATTGCGTTCTCGCGGTGATCCGCCTACCATTTTCGAAAATATGACGCTGCTGCCAGCACGCTTACACATCCTCGATCGCGTTCCGCATCCAGAAAAGGGATTATTCATGCGTACATTGATCGGATCTGCGTCCCGCTTGTCTCGAGCCTCCCGAACCGTGTCGGCGATAGCGGTCGGCCTCGCACTCCTAGGAGCCGGCATCGTCGCAGCGTGGGAACTCGGCCCCGCACCGACTCAGACCGATCGTCGCATCACAAACATCGTGACGCGATACCTGCGGACCGAACACCTCTCCAAACACCCGCTCGACGACGAAATGTCCGAACGGGCCCTCAAGCTCTTCTTGAAGCAACTCGACCCGCAGAAAAGCTATTTCCTGAAGTCGGATGTCGATGACATCATGCAGCATCGGGGCGAAATCGACGATCGCCTGAAAGAGCAAGGCGATGTGAGCTTGGCCTACAAGATCTTCAACATCTTCCTGAAGCGGGTTGACGAGCGGATGGTGGTGATCGATCAACTGATCGCCAAAGACCAGGACTTTTCGGTGGACGAAGAATTTGTTGTCGATCCGGACAAGATCGACTACCCCAAGACACAAGCCGAGGCTGATCAGCGTTGGGCCCGCCGTATCAAGTACGACTTCCTGGTGCTGCAACGTGACAAAGTTGATGACGCCGAGGCCCGCAAGCGATTGACGAATCGCTATCACGGCTTCGCGAAGCGCATGCACCAACTGGACGGCGATGAACTGTTGGAGCTGTTTCTGACTGCAGTCACTTCCGGTTTCGATCCCCACACCTCGTACATGTCGCGTCGCAATTACGAGAATTTCCTGATCCAGATGCGTCTGGAACTGGACGGCATCGGCGCGGCGTTGTCGTTGATCGACGGCTACACCGTCGTGTCGAAAATCATTCCCGGAGGCCCCGCGGACAAAGACGGCCGGCTGAAAGCGGAAGACCGCATCATCGCCGTCGGCCAGGGTCCGACGGGCGACATGGTCGACGTGGTCGACATGAAGCTGAACGATGTCGTTGACATGATCCGTGGCAAAGCCGGATCGATCGTGCGGCTGACCTTCGTGAATAAGGCGACCAATGAAACGAAATCGATCGAACTCACGCGTGCTCGCATCGAATTGAAGGACAGCGAGGCTCAAGGAGCCATCTTTGAGCAGGGAACCAAGGCGGACGGCTCGCCTCTGAAAGTCGGCGTGATCGACCTGCCAAGTTTTTACATGGACATGCAGGGTGCTCGCGAAAACAAGAAATCGTTCAAGAGCAGCACCTCGGATGTGCGCCGCATTCTGGACGACTTCAAAGCCAAAGGCGTCGACACGGTAGTGCTCGACCTGCGGCACAACGGCGGTGGAAGTTTAACCGAGGCGATTAGCCTGACCGGACTGTTCATCGACACCGGCCCCGTCGTCCAAGTCAAAGATCCGGACGGCCACGTGACGCAGTATGAGGACCTCGAACAGGGCATGATGTGGTCCGGACCGCTGATCGTGGTGACGAGCAAGTTCAGCGCCAGCGCCAGCGAAATTCTGGCCGGTGCGATTCAGGATTACGGCCGCGGACTGATCGTCGGTGACGATGCTACGCACGGCAAGGGCACCGTGCAAACGATGATGGATCTCTCCGAAAAGTTATTCGGCGATCCGCGCAACCGTCCCAACTACGGTGCGCTGAAGATCTCGGTGCAGCAGTTCTACCGCCCCAACGGCGACAGCACCCAAAAGCGAGGCGTCCTGGCGGACATCAAGTTGCCGTCGATCACGAACCATATGGACGTGAGCGAATCGGATCTGGAGTACGCCTTGGAATTCGACCGCGTCTCGGCCGCCAAGTTCGCCAAGTCGAATCTGGTCAGCGACGAGTTGTCTCAATCGCTGCAGCGCCGTTCAGACAAGCGACGCAGTGAATCGGACGACTTCTCGAAACTCGATCGCGACATCAAGAAGTACCTCGACGTGAAGGCCCGCAAAGCCGTGCCGCTCGAAAAGGCCAAGTTCCTCGCGCAGCGGGGCGAAACCGACGCTGAAAAAGAAGAGGACAAGCAGATCGAGAAGCAGGCCAATGGCGGCAACACCATCAAGCGTGACTTCTTTATGAACGAACTGCTGAGTATCGCGAACGACTACTACGCCGAACTCGGCAATAAGAAGATCGTGCGAAAATAAGGCGACTTCTCCAGCCAAAAAGAAGCCCCGCGTGGAACCGGCATAAAAGAGACACCCTCACCCCCGCCCCTTCTCCCT
>JBJOLO010000013.1:0-6304 GCA_046045565.1 Planctomycetota bacterium
GAAAGCCGAGGCCAATGGTCGCGGCCGGCTCCGCTGTTCACACGTGGCGTTCTGCCGAATTCACCCCACATCACAATGGTGACGTCCTGGAACATGCCGCGATCGTAGAGATCCTGAATCAATGCGCTGAGGGCTCGATCGAGCTTCGGCAGCTGCTGTTTCAGCGTCACAAAGTTGTTGCCGTGTGTATCCCATCCACCCCAGTCGAACGTCACCACGCGCACACCGGCCTCGACAAGCCGTCGGGCGGTAAGGAACATGGTGCCATCCTTGCCGTAGCGGTCCCGGACTTTCGCGTCTTCCTTTTTCAGGTCGAGCGCATCGGCTACCGCCCCCGACGTCACCACTCCGACCGCGCGTTGCGTGTACGCGTCCATCGCCGCCATTTGTCCGCTGCCGTCCATCTCGCGACGGATACCGTCCAGGGCCGTCAACAAGTTCGTACGCGACTCCAAGCGATCGGCCGTCATCCCGCCCAGCAACTTCAAGTCTCCACCCTGCGGCTGATACGGCTTGTGCACCGGGCCGAGGTAACCCGGAATCGCGCCGTTGTAGCTGATGAACGGCGGAGCACCGCTGCCAGTCGGACCGAATAGCCGACTCACCACGCTTCCGATCGAGGGTCGACCACCCACGTTACGCAGGTCGTTCCGGCCATACCCGGTATGCGTGTGGAAATTGCTGTGGTCCTCATACATTCCGACCAGCGAACGCAGCACGGCATATTTGTCGGCCATCTGCGCCAGCAAAGGCATGTGTTCGCAGATTTCCAACCCCGGCACGTTCGTCGCCACCGGATTGAATTCGCCTCGAAACTCCACCGGAGCTTCCGGCTTCAGGTCGAACATGTCCTGATGCGAAGGCCCGCCGCCCAGATGGATGTTGATGATCGCCTTGTGCGAGGACTGAATGCCCGCTCGAGCCTCTAACTCGAAGAGCCGCCCCAAGGTCAGACCGCCCAATCCCAACGCACCCAACCGCAGGAAATCACGTCGATCGTGGCCGTCACAGAACCCTTGCTTCCGTTCCGAGTACACCGTCAGCATGTCGCGTATCCCTCCCGATTGGTCAATCCGGTTATGACCTATCCCATGGCAGGGTCTCGCGGTGCACGCCGCGCAGAGAACGCCTTCCCCAGCCACGCGACATATCGTATCGGCCCGGGATGCATGCGAGCAATCTTTTTTTGTAGATATTCGTTTGGCCGGTCCGCGCGATGCGTGGTTTCTTCCGTCGCTTCGACGCGGAGCCGCTCAACCGACCTTCACCGGCCGCCCCGATTTGACGGCCTGGGTCTGGCAATGGCAGAGGATGATCGCATCGCGAGCCAAATCGCCTCCCAGCAGGGCGGACGGCTTGCCGCTCTTGATCGACTTTGCGACTTCAGACACTTCCGCAGCAAAGGCCGTGATATCGTCCCCGCCCGCGGGCAATTCCGGATGCTCCACTCGCCCCTTGTTGTCAAAGAGGGTGAGCGGCATCAGCACTTTGCCCGCCCCGCCTACCACCGCCAACTCGAACTGCAACGTCGCTTTTTCCAAATGAATCTCGAAACCGTGCGTGAATGAACGCCCCTGCTGGTTGATCACTCCGCTGGTCGCGCTGACGGTCAAGCGACGATCCGCGAACTGGAAGATCGTGTTGCAGTACTCGACCACGCCGTCGCGCAGGCGGCCTTGACTGGCAAGCGACTTCGGCATTCCGAACAACAGGCGGATGAAATGCGCGTCATGCACATGCAAATCCACCAGCGGCCCGCCCACTTTCGCCGGATCGTAGAAGTCTTTCAACCAGAGCGGATCGGAGATGATCCGCTTGAAATTGCCGCCCAAGAGTTTCCCGTACTTGCCGCTGGCCACGATTTTTCTTGCGGCCGCATACTCGGGAAAGAACGGCAACACCTGCGCGCAAAACACCTGCTTCCCCGCCTTCTTCGCCGCCGCCACCATCCGGTCGCAATCTTTCGCGGTCAGCGCCATCGGTTTTTCCACCAGCACGTGCTTGCCGGCCGCCAATGCCCGGAGCGTAACATCGGTGTGCAAGTCGGGCGGCAGACAGACATCGACTAAATCGACGTCCGGATCGTGCAGCAAGCCCTCGATCTCCGTATACGCCCCGACGTGCGTCAGATCCACCTGCTCGCCACGCGGACCGAAGTTGCCCTGAATACTTCGCCAATCGCCGGCCAGTTTTCGCGGGTCCCGCGCACAGATGGCGGTGAGCTTCACACCCTTCACGCGCTGGTATGCCAGATAATGCATCCAGCCCATGAAGCCAATACCGACAATGCCAACCCGCAACATGATCAAACCACCTGTGTCTCGAATGTACCGGAACCCCGCAACGCGGATGTTCTGTAACACACCCGCGCATCGACGGCAACCCCTGCACAAGCTGGCGGCAACGTTCCCGTTTAGAAGTTACGCGCGTCGCCCTTGCGCACGAGTCCCGTAGCACGAGTTTGACGTTGCAAGCGCCCGCCGCAATCGCGCGCCCCGAGAGAATCGGCGATCGAGAATTCGGTTGCGTTTGGGGAGCGAGCTTAACCCGCTTTCAATCGAGGCGCAATCGACAACCCGATACCGCCCTGACCGGGAAACGGTACCGAAACGCCGGCCTTGGTACCGGGCGCCGCCGCATTCGCGGCACCCGACGAACTGCCACCCGCTGGCGATGGACCGGCCGGACGCATGTTGAAACCGCGCTCATCAAATCCGATCTTGATCGCCTCGAGCAACTCGCCTCGCACAGCGCCAAAATGTTCGCTGCGCACCCACGGCTGGACGGATAACGTGATCGCACTGTCACCTAACTGATCGATCGTTACCGATGGCGGCGGCAGTTGCAGAATCCGCTCATCAGCGTAAAGCAAATCGACAAGAAAACGTTTGACCTCCCGCAGGTCATCGGTGTATCCACACTTAATCAACAGATCCATGCGCCGCGTACTTTCCTGCGAGTGATTGATAATCGTCCCGCTCGTGATGGCACCGTTGGGCACGATGATCGTTGCGTTATCCCCCGACTTGAAGATCGTGTTGAAGATCTGAATCTCTTCGATCATCCCGCTCGAACCGCCCGCGGTCACGTTGTCGCCCACCTTGAACGGCTTGAACACAATCAGTAAGACGCCCGCCGCAAAGTTCGAAAGCGAACCCTGAAGCGCAAAACCGACCGCCAATCCCGCAGCACCGACCACCGCGGTGAAGGAAGTGGTGTCAATCCCCAAACGATTGAGTGCGGACAACACCACGAATGCCAACATCGCCGCGTAAATCAAATGGCGCGTAAACCGGATCAACGTTTGATCCACATTGGCCTTCGCCGCAAAACGACCGATGCCTCGAGTCACCGCCAGTGCGACCCAACGCCCCACCACAAAAATCACGAGCGCCTCGACGACATGCAGGAGGAACTCGGTGCCCTTCGTCGTCAGGAATTGAGTCAGGTGAGTCCACCAGGCCGCGACATCCAGCGAATCGCTCCAGCCGCTGCCCCAGCCCATAATCGACTGCTGCGTTACCGCCTCGCCTACAGCCGCGGGGGATGCCTCCGCTTCCAACGCCGCAGCCTCTGCAGCCTCTGCCGCGCCCGCTGCACCTGCCACGTCGATCATTGCCATCCAAGGGAACAGGTTCGTCATGAATACTCTCCGCTCGCCAAGCTATCCGTTTGCCAAGCTATCCGTTTGCCAAGCAATCCGCTCGCCGATCCATGGGTTCGCATCCGATTTTTAACGCCAGCCCCTTTGCCCTGTGATCGCGAGCAATCTACCGGCGGCGCGCGGCGGACTTTACGCAGCCACGGAGAGGCTGCCAAGAGAAAATAGGCAAGCTGGCAAAGCATCCGGCAAAGCTTCAGGCGAACGAGACCGTTTTCGCCGTCAAAAGATCCCTAGCCCGGCAGTTTCCAGCCGTCGGGAAGAACGGCATCTTTCACGACGATTGGAATGCCGTCGCGGATTACGCAGTCGTCGGCGTCGTAGCTGTTCTCCAACCCCGACTCGTTCATCAGTCGGACTCCGCGACCGACACGGCAGTTCTTGTCGAGAATCGCGCCGGAGATCACCGTGTCGTCGCCGATGCCCAACTGCGGTTGCCCGGCCAACCGCTGCCCGTCTCGCTCGTAATCGTCCGCACCCATGATCACCGCATTGCGGATCGTGACCCGACTGCCGATGATGCACCGCGAACCGATCACGCTATTCTCGATCCGCGTTCCTTCGCCGATCCGGCACCCGTCGGCAATCAAACTGCGCTGGACCGTCACCCCATCGAACTCCGATGGCGGCAGGAATTCGGGCCGCGAATAAATCTCCGCACCGGGCGCCGCCAAGTCAAACGGTGGAGTCGGCCCCGCCAGACTCAAACAGGCATCGTAGTACGAACGTATGGTGCCGACGTCCTCCCAATAACCGTCAAACAAATACATCTGCACTTTGCGACTGCGGACCGACGCGGGAAATACCTCTTTGCCGAAGTCGCGATAGTCGGTCTTGGTGAGCAGGTCGAGCAACGTGTTGCGATTGAAGATGTAGATCCCCATGCTGGCGAGCAAGTCGCGCCCGCGACTGGCTACCCCCTGTCGGTCGATCCACGCCGGATCGGTTCGCACCAGGTTGATTTCCTCCGCCGTCTTCGGCTTTTCCAGGAACCCCTGCACCCGTCCCTCTTCGCTCACACGCATGATCCCCAACGCGTGAGCCTGCTCGCGCGTCACCGGGATCGTGGCAATCGTCGCATCGGCGTTCGATTCTCGATGAACCCGCAGCATCTCCTGAAAGTCCATTCGATAGAGTTGATCGCCGGATAGAATCAACACGTAGTCGATTCCCGGTTGCTGCAGATAACGAATCTGCTTTCGCACGGCGTCCGCGGTGCCTTGATACCAATCGGTGCCCCCCTCCTCCATCGTCTGCTGAGCCGCCAGGATCTCGACGAACCCGCCGCTGAAATGATCGAACCGATACGTCTGACGAATATGGCGATGCAGGCTCACCGAAAGAAACTGCGTCAACACGTAGATGCGATTCAAACCGCTATGCAGGCAGTTGGAGAGCGGAATATCGATCAGCCGGTACTTGGCACCCAGCGGCACAGCGGGTTTCGAACGGTATTTGGTCAGCGGATACAAACGAGTTCCTCGACCGCCGCCTAGCACGAACGAAATCATGTTTCGCATGGGATATCCCTAGCTCACGACCAATTAATTGCGAGACGAACCTGCCTCAGCACGCACCTATTTGACAACGAAATTCACGAGTCGGCCCGGCACCACCACCGTCTTGATCAGTTGCTTGCCTTGAATCCACTCTGCGATTCGCGGGTCCGCTTTGGCAGCAGCCTCGAGGTCCGCAGGCGAGCAATCAGCCGGCACCGAAACTTTGGAACGCAGCTTGCCGCAGACCTGCACCGGCACTTCGATCGTCGAGTCCACCGTCAACGATTCGACATATTGCGGCCAGGGCTCGTAGGCCAAGCTGGCGGTGTGGCCCAAGAGGTGCCACAACTCTTCGCCGAGATGCGGTGCAAACGGCGACAACAGCAGGACAAACGACTTCATCCCCTCAAGCGGCCGCACCGATTCCTTGGTGAAGAAGTTGACGAACTCCATCATCCGCGCGATCGCCGTGTTGAACTCCATGCGTTCCAGATCGCGGGTCACAGCCTGGATGGTGCGATGGATCATCCGGTTTTGCTCGTCCGTCGGAGGCACCCGCTGCACCGCCGCATTCAGCACGAGCGACTCGGAACGTTCGTCCACGATCATCCGCCAGACGCGGTCGAGGAAGCCGCGCACGCCGCTCACGCCCGCCATGCTCCATGGCTTCACTTGCTCCAGCGGACCCATGAACATTTCGTAGAGCCGCAGAGAATCCGCGCCGAACTCCCGGACAATCTGATCGGGATTCACCACGTTACCGCGACTCTTCGACATCTTGTGAGCCCGGCTCTCTACACGGATCTCCGGTCGATCGCGCAACACAAACAGGTCGCCTCGCTTCTCCACCTGCTCCGCGTCGAGCTTGCAACGCGTCAACAATTGATTGCCGAGCACCGGTTCGTTCGCTTCGTTTTCTTTCACTTCGCTCGACGAGACCCAACTGCCGTCCGCCGTTTGATACCCTGTGAATTCGATTTCGCCCAGGATCATGCCTTGATGCACGAGCCGGCCAAACGGCTCGGGGGTTGTGACATAGCCGCGATCGAACAGCACCTTGTGCCAGAAGCGTGCGTAGAGCAAATGCAGCACCGCGTGCTCGGCTCCTCCCACATACAAATCCACCGGCATCCAAGCCTTTTCT
>JBJOLO010000018.1:0-2779 GCA_046045565.1 Planctomycetota bacterium
CCACGGGCGTGATCGTCATCGCGAAAACCAATCGAGCTCACTTTGAATTGTCGTCGCAATTCGAGCAGCGTGTGACCGAGAAAGAATATCGCGCGATCGTTGTAGGACGCGTCGATCGAGACCGCGATCTGCTCGACCTCCCCATCGGCGTGCATCCCTACCAACGGGAAAAAATGGCGATTCGGGCCGATCATCCGACCAGTCGCGAGGCGCAGACATTTTATGAGGTGCTCGAGCGGTTCGACGGATTCGCTTCGGTGCGGGTGATGCCGAAGACCGGTCGCACGCATCAAATACGGGTGCATATGGCGCACATTCATTGTCCGGTCTTGTGCGATCGGCAGTATGGCGGGCGCTGCGAATTGACGCGAGGGGAACTCCACCACACAGACGACGCCACGGTGCTGCTGAAGCGTCACGCCCTGCACGCCTATTCGCTCAAGATCCAACATCCCGTCACCCGTACACCACTTGAATTCGTCGCTCCGCTGCCAAACGATATGCAATCGGTGCTCGAGGAATTACAAGCTTCGCGTCCCAAACGTCCGTAACGCAATCGGCTTGCCATGCCTGGCTTGCCGGAACTGACTCAGCGAGACTGGCTTGCTGAAGCGAGCTGGAAGAGGGGGAGAAATCATGGCGTCGCATTTTTCACGTCGCACACTCGTCGTTGGCGCACACCGTCTGTTCTTCGCGCTGTGCCTGCTGCTGGCTAGTCGATCCTTGATGGCCGAAGAACCGAAGCCCGGTGTGGAATACGCGATTGTGTTGCATGGCGGGGCTTTGGACGATCCGCAGGAGATGAGCGCCGAGTTGCGAGCGGGCTACGAAGCCGGATTAAAGAAAGGATTGGAAACCGGCAAGGCGATCCTCGAACGGGGCGGCACAGGACTGGACGCCGTCGAGCAAGTGATCCGCATCCTGGAAGATGACCCGCATTTCAATGCCGGTCGCGGCGCGGTGTACAACAGCGAGGGCGGCCACGAACTGGATGCGTCGATCATGGACGGCAAGACGCGCGCTTGCGGAGCGATCGCCGGCGTCAAAACAGTGAAGAACCCGATCTCACTTGCTCGACTTGTCATGACCCGCACCCGTCACGTACTCCTGGTAAGCGACGGCGCTGAGCGATTTGCGACGGAGGTGAAAGTGGAACGAGTCGAAAACCGGTACTTCGACTCGGACCGTCAATTCGAAAACTGGCAGAAGGTACGGAAACAGCAGGCGAATCAACAAAAGGAGAACGAGTCACCACCCAAGGAAGGCAAGAAAGGGACCGTCGGCTGCGTGGCTTTGGACAAGCATGGCAATATCGCAGCCGGAACCTCCACCGGCGGACTCACCAACAAGAAATACGGACGTGTCGGCGACTCGCCGATCGTCGGTGCCGGCACGTATGCAGACAACGCGACTTGCGGCGTCAGCTGTACAGGGACGGGCGAAGAATTTATCCGCAACGCCGTCGCACACGATGTCTCCGCCAGAATGCGATTCCTCAAAATTCCGGTTACCGAAGCAGCTCGCCAAGTGGTCCACGAGGTCCTCAAGCCGGACGACGGTGCACTGATCGCCGTGGGACGCGACGGCACAGTCACGGCGCAGTTCAACACCGGCGGACTCGCCCATGCCGCAGCCGACTCGCGCGGGCGATTCGAGGTCAAGCTCGGCAAATAGCCTGCGGGCTATCGCCGTCTGCAATGCGGATCAGCGCGAGGCAAGGCGAATCGGGAACGGGATACCAAGGGGCGAATCGGATGATTGTGTTGCTGTTTGATATCGATGGGACGCTGGTAAATACGGGCGGAGCCGGGATGGCTTCGATTCTGCAAGCGATGCAGCGTGAGTTCGGAATTTCGGACCCCAAGCGTGTGAACTTGAGCGGCCGCACCGATCGTGGAATCGCTCGCGAGCTATTCGAGTTGCACGAGATCGAACCGTCCGAACGAAATTGGAATCGATTCCGGCAAGCGTACCTTCACCATCTGGAGCAAGAGCTTCCGCAACGTCCCGGCAAGATCCTGCCCGGAGTCGAACCGCTGCTTGAACACCTCGCCGTACGGCCGCGCGTCCATCTCGGCTTGCTCACCGGCAATGTGCAAGCGGGTGCAGACTTGAAATTAACACACTATGGTTTGCGGCACTTCTTCGCCTTCGGCGGGTATGGCGACCACCATCCAGATCGCAACGACGTCGCCGCGCAGGCGCTCGCCGCGTCGAAAACCCATCTCGGCCACCCCGTCGATGATGTCTGGGTACTCGGAGACACACCGCTCGATGTGCGTTGCGCCCGAGCAATCAACGCCAAGGCCCTCGCCGTCGCCACTGGCGGTCATAGCCACGAGGAACTGCGACAAAGCGCTCCCGACCTGCTGCTGGAGAACTTCGAAGCTGCTGACGCCTTCCTCGAATCGCTGGCATCGAAGGCCTAGCCTCTTTACGCTCGATCGACCGAATCACGACCGCAACCAATCCAGCACTCGCCCGATCCGCCCATCCCGTGCCTCGCGCCTCGGCTTTTCAACGCCTGGCGAAGCCCGCAGGAAAACCGGCATAACGGCGCTCCTACGACCTGCGACTTCGTCGTGTCGTTGTTACGCGAAGATGATGCGGCGCAGGGACCGCCGCGTCCCCGGCATCGACCGCTACCATTCGAACGGAACCGGCATCCCGGCGAGTCACCTCGGCTTGGGATGGTCGCGATTCCGACGACGCTTGATGCCGAGGCCGTTTGTTTGACGCGCGGCGTTGGGTTGATGTACCGGATGCTCGCGCAAGGCCG
>JBJOLO010000021.1:0-3438 GCA_046045565.1 Planctomycetota bacterium
CCGCGCGCAACAGCTTGCGAGTGAGTTCTTTGTCCTGAGCGATCGATTCCGCAATCGCACTCGTGCGATCGGTTTCGGCGGTGCAGATTCGGCGGGCCTTCGAGCCGTGGCCGATCTGAACTAGGCTCGACTTATTCAAACGCCGAAAGGGAATCGATCGGGCCTTCGCTGCGCGAACGATGGCGAAGGTGCTGGGGCCGAGCCGCACGTCGTAGGACAGTTCACGGAGTTGCTTCAGCTCGGTTTCGACCTCGAAGGCATGATCGTGCACGGCGGCGAGAACCAGTCGCCGGCCGGTTTCCAGGCAATGGCGTGCGAGGCTCTCTTCTTCGTACTGGATGGCAACCTTGTAGACACCGTCTTCTTCCAATTCGCGAGCTCGACCGAAGCCGCATTGGCTGCCGGCAAGCGTTTGAAGCTCGAGTGTCACATGCTCGAGCACATGGGCCATGTAGGTGCCACGCTCGAGACGCTGAAAGAATCCGCCTCGCTCGCCGACGCTGCATCGATGCTCGATCAGCGACGGCAGCCAGGTTCGCAGGCGGTCGTTGAATCCCGGGAGCATCTCGGAAGACTGGTCCCGCAGTTCTCCCAGATCGACGACCGCTTCCAGGACGGGGAAATTCGCCCAATAGTTCGGGCCATGTAGCGTACGGATGCGACGAAAGTCCATGATGCCAGCGCTCGCAAAACCGCAGCGAAACCGCGGTTTGCGAAGGCCTCCCTTCCAACGGCTAATTCTTTTGTTCTGCGGAAACCGGCGCTGGACTCGGGGAATGTTCGATCGCGGTGCTCATGCTCACCTCGTGAACGCCGTTATCGGTGACCTGATGGCGATGGATTAACTCCATCGCCGCATCGATCGTATCGGCTTGCAACAACAGCAAATCGCCCGACGTCAATCGTTTCAGCGCATCCTCCGCAGCTACGGCCCAGCCTTGGATCGGTACGACTTCCCGCACGCGACGGCCCTTGGCAAGCCCCTGTTGAAACAAGTCCATGATTTCGCCCGGCGCACGGCCGCGAACATAGTGGTCTTCATAGACCATCACGCGGTCGAACGCGTCCCCGAGCATTTCACCTTGTCGGATCATGTCGCAATCCCGACGATCGCCGGCCGCCGAGTAAACCGCGACGCGATTTGTGTGCGGGAAAAGGGCAAGTGCCTCGAGCATCGCCGCCAAGGAGGACGTATTGTGGCCATAGTCCACCACCACCGTCGCTCCCCGAATCTCCAATAAATTGAACCGTCCCGGCGAGGAGTCCATGCTCGATGCAAACGACTCAAGGCCGTTGCGGATGATCTCCGCCGGCGTACCTAAGGCCCAGTTCGCAGCGGTCGCCGCCATGGCGTTGTCGACTTGGAACAAGATCAGACCGGACTGCGTGAGCGGAATACGGTCGACGGACAGCAGCGGGATTTCCAAGGCACCTTCGGCGAGCACGATAAAGCGATCGCGGACGAAGACCACGCGTCCCCCTTCAGCCCGATGCTGCACCATCACCGGATGTTCGGCGTTGCGGCAGAAGAAGATCACCGAACCCGGGCAGCGTGTTGCCATCTTGGAGACCAAGGGATCGTCGGCCTTCAGCACAGCCGTTCCCTGTGGCGCCACGGCCCGCACGATGATCTGTTTGACGTCGGCCAACTGTTCCGGCGTGTTGATGTCGTTCAACCCCAGGTGGTCGCCCTCGCCGATGTTCATCACAACGGAGACATCGCTGCGATCGAATGCCAATCCCTCCCGCAGCATGCCGCCTCGTGCCGTTTCCAGCACCGCAGCATCGACGAGCGGATTCATAAGGACATTGCGGGCGCTTCGTGGACCACTGCAATCTTCGTGGTCGATCCGCTTACCGGAAATATAGATCCCGTCCGTGCAGGTCATGCCAACCCGCTTGCCGGTCAACGCGACAATGTGCGCGATCAAACGCGTCGTGGTTGTCTTGCCATTCGTGCCCGTCACGCTCGCAACCGGAATCCGGCTCGGCTGATTGTTCGGGAATAAGAAGTCGATGATGGAACTGCCGATTCGCTGTGCCATTTCAGGCGAAAGGTTGCAGTAGGATTCGAGGTCCGGTCGAGCCACGATTTCGGTGACCGCCATCGGGCCCGTAACATCGTCGGCTGCCACGCGGACTTCGCACACCTCGAGGCCGCATGCTTCGAGACCAATGACGCGCACTGCGTCACTCGCATGAGTCTGCCACGCGGCGGGGATTTGTGTCGTGCAATCGGTCATGCCGGCGTCGTCCAGTCGCACGGCCGCCACCACTTGGGTCCCGATCAGCAAAAGCGAATAACTTGCCTTGCTGCTGTCCGTGGTCGGAACGCCGACGGTCTGCAATAGCGTGTGGGTTGTTTCCTGATTCGACACGAGCGACTCGCTGAGCGCGCTCGCGCGATCGCTGACCCCGCCAATCAATCGGCGCTGCTTCGATCCCCAGCCCAGTTGCCAATACTGATCGGTTGGCAATCGAACCCATGGAATTTCGCGAGCTGATGCCGCTTGGCGGATCGCGCGTTGTAGCGGAGTCGGGCGAGCTTCGGCCCAACATTGCTTCAGCCGATTTAGTTCGGTCGTGACATCCCAAACTTCACCCGAAACCACCGCCGCGCAGAAATGGTAAGCGGCTTCGAGGCACTCGCGTGCAAACGATTCGACATCGTAACCGAGGATGATCTTATTCAACGAAGGTTCGTTGCTGCCGGCCGTCAGCAATTGCACGGCGGGAGAACCGCTGATGACGCCTTGGAATTCATTGGCGATGCGACCGATTAATCGGGGCAGTTCCGTTTCCAAATGAAAGGGAGGCTGCGTCCCGTCCTGGCAGCCGGTACCGCACTCGCCGTGCAAGGCAGTGCACAATTCAACGAGTCGTGTTCGAGCAGACTCGGTGGAGAACGTTTCCCGTTCCGATGCGTTCGAATCAATCCAGGCCTCCAAGGCCGATGACGTGGTCCAAAGATTCGGTCCGCGTAGTGTGAGAACTTTCCGAAGTTCCATAAAGGTTTTTAATCTCGAATGTGGTCGAACATCTGCACTGCAGTGCGCGGTTCCATGGACCCTCGGGCCGATTCCGCGCTACGTCAGTTTTCGACGCGCGACTTGGTTTGCTACAACGTTTTCAAAAGAGGGTGATGCTCGCGCTGTTACTTGGAATTCAATCGCGTCTGAACATCCCTGCAAGACGCACAACAACTGCGTAAAGTGCGAAAAAGTAAAGTGCGAAAAACGGGCGGCGGCCTTTGGGTGGGAATCATTGCGGCGGGAGGCGAATCTTCTCGAATCGCGTACTTCAAATAATCTATCCTAAGCGGGCCTGCGTCCACCAGTGTTACGTTTGAGAATTTCTTAGCGACCCCTCTGCGGGGTGGGTGTGTGGCTGGGGCGGTTGGTTGTGCCCGGG
This sequence comes from Planctomycetota bacterium, assembly GCA_046045565.1. Taxonomy (GTDB): domain Bacteria; phylum Planctomycetota; class Planctomycetia; order Pirellulales; family Pirellulaceae; genus VGZA01. Next base: position 3,412 of record JBJOLO010000021.1, read on the forward strand.
CGAGGTCGTAGGGCCGGGATGCGGTCC
>JBJOLO010000105.1:0-5197 GCA_046045565.1 Planctomycetota bacterium
CGTGGGCGGGCTCCTGCCCGTCGTTCACGATCACCACGGTGTAATTCGCCGCTTTGCCAATCGTTATCGCTTCCGGACCCACCATCTGCACCGCGACCCGAGGCGACTCGCTCGAAATACGCACCTCATCGCTTGTACGCGGCCCTGCCTCCTGTTGACCGCGCTGTCCCGCATCGCCCGCGGATGCATCGGCGACGGTTTCCTGGGCTGCAGGCGGCGCGACTTCGTTCGTCGCTTCTTTACTTTCTTCTTTGGTCACTTCCTTGGTTGCATTGTTACCGCGACTGCGGGATGCCGCAGGTGTTTCGATCGTCGTGCTCCGAGGGGTCGCCCCGGCAGACTGCTTCGAAGTCGGAGTGGCAGATTCTGTCGTCGCAGGAAGTTGCGATACCCGCTCGGCCGGTTCCTCCGTGGTGGCGGGCTGCTTTTGCGTCGTCGAACGTGGCTTGCGCTTCAGCACCGATGGAGCCTCAGTGCTCGTCGACTCGCGGGCCGATGAATTGGAACCGCCGCTGTTACGCGACGAATTCGAGCCGCTCGAGCTCGAGGATGATCGACTTGACGATGTGCCCGAGTTGTCGGTGCTCGCCTTCGTGCTGTCGACCGCACTTCGCGTGTCACCAGTTCGAGAAGACTTGCGAAGCACGCTGCGGGTCGAGCCGTCGTCAGCACCCAAGGCCAACGATCGAGGCTCACGGCCGCCTTCGACACCTTCCGGTGCCTCTTGAGCTCGCACGTATGCGAAACAACCTGCAAAAATCAAGGCTGAACTGAGAATCCACCACTTGCGAGCCATAATCGACGCCCTCGCGCAAAGTAAGACGTTTGTAGTATTCGTCGCCACAGGTATCGGTTGAGTCGGTCGCGAAGGATTAATCGACTTTGACGATTATTTTGGAATGGAAAGATGGGTAATCCATTCCGGCGACCGCACAACGGAGAATCGACATCGCAACGCGCCCAGTCACCGCAGCTACCCATTTGCAGCCAAGAAAGTAGCCAGCCAAGAAAGAAGCGAATTTCCGCAGGGCTTGGAAGTCGAACCGGTCCAGTGAATACGCAACGAGTGCCAAAGCTAGCATCGACACCCGGCAACGTACCCGCATCGCGGTATCGGCATCGCGGCCATGTCCGGAGATTGGTTCCCGGTGACGCCGACACCAGCGCAAGCACAGCAACCGGTGCCGGACCGGATGTCGTAAAAGCGATCAGCTCGCGAATGCGAGTGCTGAACCCGACTCGCATAAAAACCTCGTCGCGCGGGCGTTTGCCTCGCGCGACGGAACGTTACCACAGCACAAGCGGCCGTCTCGCGGGCTACAGTTTTTTCTCGAGCGCCAGCTGGTGAAAGTAGTGCTGAACCTTGTCCTGGTTCTTGAGCAACCAATCAATGTCCGGCTGTCCGGCCATCGCCTTCTGCAAAGCCTTAGTAGTCGCTTCACGTTGCGTCCGGAACAAGACCTCGTGATCGATCTCTTCGGTCACGACACTGGGATCCAGCCACACCGAGATAATGATTCCCAGCTCGTCGGCCTTCTTCTTGGGAATGGCACCGGACCGCACGGCATCCAGCACGCCATGCGCGATCGCAGCTTGCACCGTGCCCATGAGGATATTGGTGTATTTGTTGTTGTCGACGGTCACCTTGCTGACCATCAGCGTTGTCGGTCGTACTTGGACATCGCTGTTCAGAATCGCGAAGACTTTCGTGTGGCCCTTCACTTGATTTCCCATCAAGTTGGCGATCGCGTATCCGACTGGCCCGTCCAGTTCCCCGATGATGACCTCGGGCTCCGCGGCAGACCATGCTTCGTCCGCCTCAACCAGCGCTTCTCCAGTTCGCATTCCGATCCGGCCGCTGACCTTGCCCTCTTTCTTGCTGCGTTTCATCTTCTTACTCTTCGCCATGTTGTTTGACTCCCGTTGCTGCTCCCCGCGTAAATACCAGCTGCTTGCTTTGCTATTCCTAGTTGGCCCACCACCACGCGTCAAGTAGCGAGTCCCCGAACCTGGATTCCGTTAAGGACGGCCCAGGGTCCTGCACCCGCTGACCAAAATCCATTCCTCAATCGCTGCGAGGAATTACCACAGTCGCATCGACCGCTCGAACAGCCGATGCAGGTCTGCGTCCGAGACCGGGCACGGCGCAAGTCGCATCAGTCGTTCCTGGAGCCGCGTGCCGGCAACGAGTTGGGGGATATCGGACGATTGATACCCCAGCTCCGACAGACCGTTCGGCAATCGGTACGCGGCAATGATGGCGGTCAGCACTTCGGCCAATTGGGCAGCAATGGTTTGGGGATCGTTCGAGCTGGTAGGGGCTCCGAGCAGTTCGAGCGATTGCCGATGTCGCTCAGGGGCCGCCATGGCCGTGAAGGCGAATACGGCAGGAGCGGTGAGTACCACCGATACGCCGTGCGGCACGAGCGGATGGTCGGTCGAATAGCCCGCAGGCTGATAGCTTCGCACATGGCTGGCGATCGGATAGGACATGGCGTGACACAAATGAACTCCCGCATTACCGAAGCCGATCCCTGCGAACGATGCGGCGAGCAGCATCTGAGCCCGAGCGGTCGCATCGTCGGGATCGCGAACCAGTCGCGGCAGAAAATCCCGAACCATCGCCAACGACTTCTCGACCCAAACATCGCTGACCGGATTGGCTCCTTGATAGTTGGGCCTTTGCGAGGGACGAGCCGGCCTTGGTCGTCGGTCGTACGGAATCGCGGTGTAGGATTCGAGTGCATGGCAAAGCACGTCGAGTCCCGCCGAAGCCGCGACGGCGGGCGGCAGGCTGCGCAAGTGATCGGGATCGAGGATCCCTAGTGTCGGCTTTAAGAGCCGATGCGCAATCCCCGTCTTTATCCTCTGATCTTTTAAGTCGCAAATCGCAACGCCGGTCGTTTCGCTGCCGGTCCCGGCGGTCGTCGGGATCGCGATGAGGGGCTTGAGGGGACCTGGAATCGGCCGGGCTTCACCCACCGGCGCATTGAAGTAGGTCAGAAACTCGGCCGGATACGTGGAGTATAGATTGGCGACTTTCGCCGTGTCGATTGTCGAGCCACCGCCGAGTGCAACGAAGGCTTGGTAGTCTCCCCGCTGCGCCGTTTCAATCGCGTCCCGGAACGAGGTTTCGCTCGGCTCCACGCGAACTCGATCGAATACGTCGTAGGAAATCCGTTCGCGGTCCAGCGAGTCGCGCAGCACGTCCCAGCCCGACTGGGCCTTGACGGCCGGGTCCACCACCAACAACACGCGGGAGATGCGCAGGTCGGCGAGTTCCATCCCGACCTCCCGCGTCGCCCCGCTGCCAAAACGAATCCGCGAGGCAGACATTTCAAACACGTTGTCACAATTCGTGGCGTCCAGCTTAGGGAGATCCATAGCGGCGAATGGTCCTGGCGGAATTGGGGGTTAGGCGGCTTCGGGGTCTAACGGCTCTCGCGTTCGGTGGCGTGAAGGGCGATGTCGCAACGGGCTTGCTCCCGCCGAATCGAGCGGGGCCGGCTTTCGGTCGGGCATTGTAGACTGCCCTGCCGCTTGACGGTACTCGCGGAGACCGCGGGGGCTCCGAACCCTGGGGATCCGCCTTGACGTTATCTGTTTTTCGCTCCTATACTTGCGCCCATGAAGACCGAAAGAAAACATGAACTGGAAACAAACGTGCTCGCCGATTGGCTGGGGCAGCACCTTCAACAGTACCTGCCGCATCTCAAGAATGTGGCGATCGGGCTCGGCATCGGTGCCGTCGCCCTGGTCGTTTACCTGGTGGTGAACAACCAGCGGTCGATCTCGGCAGCCGGCAGTTGGCGCGACTTTCTGTCGGCGTCCAACGAGCGATCCGACACGGAACGCGGCGCCAAATTCGAGCGTGTTGCCGACCTGCATCCGAACGATCCTTCCGGTCTCTGGGCCGGCTTGAACTGGGCCGACATCAAGCTCCGTGAAGGCTGCGATCGGTTGTTCAGCGATCGCGAACTGGCTCGCAAGGACCTGGAAGACGCTCGCAAACGATTCGAGGAAATCGAGTCAGCATCCCATGGCAAGCGCGACCTGCATCAATTCGCCATGTACGGCTTGGCCCAATCTCTGGAAGCGCTCGGCGAAACCAAGGCGTCGGTCGAGAAATACCGCCAGGTCGCTTCCGCGTCACCGGCATCGGCCTTTGGCAAAGCAGCCAAGGCGAAGGCGGACTTTCTGGCCAACAACAGCATTGAGCAGTTCTACGATTGGTTCGCCAAGCAAACACCTCGGGCTCCCAGTCCGTTCGGCAATCGCGACCTGCTGCCCCCGGACTTCGGTGATCTGTCAGATCGCCCGGACAAGCCGGCTCGTCCCGGCCTGACCGCGCCGCCCGGCTTCGACAACAGCCTGCTCGATCCCGACGCCGGCAATAAGAATCCTCCCGAAGAGCCGAAGCCCGAAGAGCCGAAAAGCGATGCACCGAAGCCGGAAGAGCCCAAGCCGCAAGAGTCCAAGCCAGAAGAGTCCAAGCCAGAAGAGTCCAAGCCAGAAGAGCCCAAGCCAGAAGAGCCCAAGCCCGACGCTCCGAAAGCGGAGCCTGGTAAAGCGGACGAGCCGGCGAATGATGCGCCGAAGCCGGAGCAACCGTAGCGTTGAACACGCTGTGGCGGGATCGGCTTTTGCCAAGGCACGAGCAGTGTCGATTCTACGGCGTTGCGTCTGCAGAGTCGGTATCGATACTGCAGCGTAAATTCTGAGGCGGCAGGTTGCTGCTTCGTCCTGGCGATGGTGTGCGGCGTTCTCTTCAGCGGTCAATGCCGCAGCGGTGGTTGGTATGGAGGAAGGCGAGCTCTCGGCGACACCCCTTGATGTCGTCGTTCTTCCCGAACAGTCGGGTTTGCGTCTGGATGCTTTTCTCGCGCAGCAGTTTCCTCATTACAGCCGCGTCCATCTGCGCAAAGTGATTCACGCCGGCGGCGTGCTGGTGAACGGAGCCAAAGTTCGTTCCGCCTACCGTCTGAAAGCCGGCCACCTCGTCCAAATCCACCTGCCGGAACTGCCGCAGGAGGGTCCGCAGCCCGAGGACATCCCGCTGGAGATCTTGTACGAGGACGAGCATCTCGCGGCGATCAATAAGCCGGCGGACATGGTGGTGCATCCGGCGAAGGGGCATTGGCGGGGCACCCTCATTGCGGCACTTGCTCATCATTTCCAACAACTCAGCGATGTCGGC
>JBJOLO010000155.1:0-7215 GCA_046045565.1 Planctomycetota bacterium
TGGCGGCTCACAATTTTCACGATTCGAAAAACATGCTGCCATCCAGCATTCGGCCCGCAGGGCTTACTCCTCTCCCACGTATCGCCGGTTTGACCTTGTTGTTGCCGTACATCGAACAGCAGACGGCATATGATCGTTACGATCAGACGAGAAACTGGTTTGATGTCCAAAATCTGCCGGTGACGACCCAGCAGATTTCTGGTTTCAATTGCCCTTCGACACCGGAGCAAAAGCGATTGGATGGCATCCCGGAAGCCAGTCCATGGCGGCAATTGGTTGCGGTGACCGACTACTCGCCGACGATCGGTGTCGATCAGCGGTTGCTGTCGGCGAAACTCGTCGATTTCGCGGGCCCAGGCTTGCTGCCGAAAAACGGCGAACCGCGATTCGCCGATGCGCTCGACGGGTTGTCCAGCACGATCATGTACGGGGAATCGGCAGGTCGGCCCTTCGTGTATCGACGCGGCAATCGTAAATTCGGCCAACTTCCGCTCCCGCGAGTCAACGCGGGCGGATGGGCTCGTCCTGCCAGTGACTTCAGCATCGACGGGGCGTCCGAGGACGGTTCGACGTTCCCCGGGCCCTGCCCGATCAATTGCGCGAATGGCGAAAACATTGGAACCGTTTTTCCTCACCCCTACTACGGATCCGAGGGTACAGGCGAGGCCTACAGCTTTCATCCGAACGGCGCGAACTTCGCCTTCGGAGATGGATCCGTCCGTTTTATAACCACGAACATCAGCATGCGTGACTTCGCCAGACTGGTTACTCGCGATGGCAATGAACCCCAAAGCGAGTGAAGTTCCTGTCACCGAGAAGCGATCAATCGCTCCACGCTTAGGCCATCGATCCCGTGGGGAGTGTCATACGACGCTCCCCACGTTGCGTGGATGACTCGGGCATCCACATGGATAGCATGGCAATCCGCAGACAGGCACCCCGACTCGGAAATCGATGCGGCCCGGCCCGCATTCTTTCACCCCAAGCCCCACACGTTCTTCCCGCCGACGGCTCCGGCCGAGGTCAAACGTGTGTGTCCTTAGAATTGGTTTTGCCCCAAAGAGCCCCGCAGTGAGCCCCGCAGACAGGCACCCTGATCTGGAATGCGAGGCTGCCCGGCCCGGGTTCGTTCATTCCACGCCACACAAGTTCTGCCCGCCGGCGGCTCCGGCCGAGGTCAAACGTGTGTGTCTTGGAATTGGGTAGTCGCCGCTTTGCCCTGCAGTCAGGCACCCTGTCTCGGTAATCGAGGCGGATTGGTCCGCGTTTTTTCATTCCATGTCACACACGTTTTTCCCGCCGGCGGCACCGGCCGAGGTCAAACGTGTGTGTCTTGGAATTGGGTTAATCGCAATGCGGGGTGCACCGCCTTCCCCTTGTCACGCTTGTTTTCATCGCTTGCGGAATTGGCTAAGATCGCGAAGCCGGCTTAAGGAGTTTCTGATGTCTGAGCGTTTATCGAAGAGTTGGTGCGGTGTGAGCCGTCGTCGTTTTTTGAAACAGGCGGCGATCGGGAGCGGTCTCGCCTTGGCCACCGCAGAAGGTCTGTGGCAGGCCGCCGACGCTCAGGACACTCCGAGTACGAATCGCCAACTCGAAAGACCAACACCCCCCGCGCAGCCGCTGAAGCCGCTGCCCGTTGCAGCGGTGGTCACTGAATACCGCGAGACGAGCCATGCCGATGTGATCGTGGGGAAAATCCTGAACGGTTATGATCAGCAAGGCGGCTTCGGTCCGGCGCTGAAGCTGGTCAGTCTCTTCACCGATCAAGTGCCAGATGCCGATTTAAGCCGTAGTCTGGCGCAGAAGTATGGGTTCCGGATCGCCTCCAGTATCGACGAAGCGCTGACACTCGGCACCGACCAACTGCAGGTCGCCGGGGTCCTGAGCATCGGCGAGCACGGCAACTATCCGTCCACTCCGGACACCGCACAGGTGATATACCCGCGGCGCCGATTTTTTGAGGGAATCGCGGAGTGCTTTCAACGCGTGAAGAAAGTGGTGCCTGTTTTCAACGACAAGCACCTCGCTTACCGGTGGAGCGACGCCAAGTTCATGTATGATGTGGCTCGCGAAATGAAAATCCCGTTCATGGCTGGATCGTCGCTCCCCGTCGCTTGGCGGCGTCCCGGCTTGGCTTTGCCAATCGGCTGCGAAATCGAACAGGTGCTGGTCATCGGCTACGGCGGACTTGAGTCCTATGGCTTTCACGCGCTCGAGACACTGCAATGCATGGTGGAGAGGCGACGCGGCGGGGAGACGGGAGTGCGAGCGGTCAGTGTGCTGCAAGGCGAGGCCATTCAGCGCGCGAAAAACGACGGGGCGTGGTCGGAGTCGTTATTGGCTGCCGCATTGAAAACCATGCCAGGGTCCCCTGCCCCGGATCTGGGACGACTCGATAAGTCGGCCGCTTTTTTTCAGCTCGAGTACCGCGACGGATTACGAGCGACGGTCGCCATGGCTAACGGCCTTTCATCGCAATTCGGATTCGCGGCGAAACTCAAAGGTCGCGTGGAACCGGTGGCAACCTGGTTTGAACTCGAAGAGGGCAAACCCTACGGGCACTTCGCGCATCTCACTCGAGCGATCGAAACGATGATCCACTCAGGGAAGCCCGCATATCCCGTCGAGCGAACCCTGCTGACGACCGGCGTGCTCGATGCACTCATGCACAGCGTCGTCGAGCAAGGTCGGCGACGCGATACGCCTGAACTGGCGATCAACTATCAAGCCGTAGAGTGGCCATTCGCCAACCAGAACCGTTGATTTATCCGTATTTCTCAGTGAGTGCGAGATCGCTATCGAGCGAGCGGAGTGGCTTAATGTTCTTGCGCTGCAGTTCGCCGTGATACGAGCGAACTGCCTCGGCGGGCTGCAGTTGATCATCCGCGACAGCTCGCAGATGTTTTACGAACGCAAGTTGATCTTCCGCGTAATTGATTTTGCGTCCGAATAACGCTGCTCGGGCCCCGTATTTCTTCGCTTCCGCCAAGAGGTGGAAAGCGTCGTGTGTGGTCCCCGACGAGCCGCCCAGGATTCCGATCACCAGAGTCGGGTCGTAGTGGAAAAGCAGTTCCATCGATTCCGGTCCGCAATACGGAATCTTGAGGAAGATCGGGCGGGCGATGCGAGTGACACCGGCCAGGGTTCGGGCGATCGCGTCACTGAGAAAACGTCCGACGTTCCCGGGTGCCCGATCGCCGGGAGCATTCGGGGCAAACACTTCGAGGAAGTGACGGAATCCTTTCGCTTCCGCTTCGAGGCGGAATTGGGCGTAGTGCTCGAGCGATTCGCGATCGAGTTGCACATCGTTGTTGAACGTGACCGAGTACAAACCCAGGTTGGCTCCCCGTGTTCGCTGCTCGGGAGTGCAGCCGAGGTGGCCGCATTGAATGTGATCGATGGTGGCGGAGCGAAACGGCCGTGACGGTTGCGCGGTATAGCGACCGCTCATACCCAGCCAGATATCGGTGGTGTCATTCGCACGCACTGCCGGAGTGACATGGCTTTCGTCGAACAGCCGTCGATCAATCGTGAGCACCTCGCTTGAACTGGCACTCATCAGCATAATATCGATTAGTCCTTGTTCCACGATCGAGGCCATGATCTCGTGGAACTCGGCGAGCGACCGATACGGACGGCCGGCCGGATGTCCGGGCGGGTTGGGGCCGGGAGCGGCGACACCGAACCCCATGTCGGCGTCTTTCGCGTCGGCGAGTATAAAATCGCGGCACGATGCATCGGCGCGAAGTCGTTGAATTTTCTGATCAAGTGTTTTCGCTGTGGCCATGAAGTGACTGCTATGCTCCCTGATAAAGATCGAGATGTCGATGTCGTAGTCTGCGGTCTGGCAACCGTCGATATTGTCGCTCGCCCTGTCCCGTTAGCTCATCCGATCGGGCCCGCCAATCTGCTGCTGGCGGATCGCATCGAATTGACGACGGGTGGGATGGTGTCGAACTCTGGAATCGCGTTGGCGAAACTGGGAATGCGCACCGCCGCAGTTGCGTGCCTCGGCCGGGACGACTGGGCTGACGTGGTCCGACGACGATACCAGTCGGAAGGACTCGAGACAACCCATCTCATCGCTCACCCCACCGCGCGAACCAGCGCGACGATCGTGCTGGTTGACGATTCTGGCGAACGCAGTTTCGTGTTCGAATTGGGCGCTTCGCGTGAACTCGACGCACCCATGGTGCTCGCGCATCGCCCGTTATTCGCGCGCACACGATGGATGCTCTTTGGTTATTACTCGTTATTTCCCGATTGCGATCGGCAACTACCCGAGATCTTTTCCGAGGTGCGGAAAACAGGGTGCCGCACGGCGCTCGATGTCGCCGGAAGTGGTGGAGGCCTGGAGCCGCTGGGGCAGATCCTTCCGCACGTCGACGCCTATGTGCCGAGTCTCAAAGAGGCGGTGCATCAGACGGGCGTTCGGGATCACCAGGAAATCTTCGCGACCTATCGACGGCTAGGTGCGGAAGGCTTGGTGGGGCTTAAGCTCGGTGCGCAGGGGGCAATCCTCAGCCCCGCGCCCGGCGAATTCTTGAAGATTGAAATCGTTGCGCCGCCAGGCGCAATCGTCGACACGACCGGCGCCGGCGATGCCTTTTTCGCAGGACTGCTCGCCGGACTGATCCGCGGTCTCCCCTTGCCCCACGCCGGCCGGCTTGCCGCCGCAGCAGGCGCCTGCTGCGTGACCGGCCTCGGGGCAACGGCGGGACTTCGCGGCTGGAATGAAACCCGCGAACTCGCCGGACTGGAATTGCCATGACATGCTCCAAGGCCTAGAACCCCTGGCGGGTCGCTACCCATCGGTTTTCCTTGCGAACGAATGGCATGCGAGGCTCCGTCGCCTCGGCTCAGTAAAAGCACGCTCATGTAACGAAAACCTCGTCACGTACCGGCATCAGCAGCAATCGCGGGCAGACCTCACTTGGGCTGGGAAGGATTCGTCGTCTGATCCGGCGGATCGTCAATTGAAATCACGCTTCTACCCGCCATTAGCCGACTCCGGTGACGCCACAACGTGTGTGTCTTGAATTGGGGCCGGCCGCTCGAGTGCTCGGCAGACACCCATCCCGATTTGGCAAGTTGCCTGATTCCAAGACACACACATTCGACCCACCGACCGGCCCGGTCCGCGCCCTAAAACGTGTGTGTCTTAGATTGGAGGCCGGCCGCTCGAGTGCTCGGCAGACACCCATCCCGATTTGGCAAGTTGCCTGATTCCAAGACACACACATTCGATCCACCAACCGGCCCGGTCCGCGTCCAAATCGTGTGTGTCTTGAATTAGGGTCGCGGAAGGGAAAAACGTGTGTGTCTTGGATTGGAGACGCGCGCTGAAGATTGACCGGACGCATCGCTGTAGCCGTTCTAGCGCGATGCCAAAAACGCTATTGAATCCGGTCTTCTGGTTGTCATCACCGCGCGATGAAGAGTGCGTGGCGAGCTGGCATGCTCGATCGCGTCGGAAGATGAAGATGACAGGTGCGCGTCAAAGCGTTTTCAGGTACTCCAGTACTTGACGCCGTTCTGAGTCGCTGAGTTGCGACGGGAAGTCATGGCCGGCGGCACTCTTGCCTCGCAATCGCGTGTCAAAATACCGCCGTGCTTCGCGAGCGTCCTTCACTTCGCTTGGAATCGATTCGAGTGAGGTGACTTCCAGTCCCACCTTTTCCTGGTCATAGCCGTCTTCGGTTCGCTTCCACACCACTGGACGCTGATCGGGATTCAGCAGGTGCCAGAGCGTGGGGACGGAACCGTTATGCAGATACGGCGCGGAGGCCCAAATGCCATCCAGTGGTGGTGCGATGTAGCCCTCGGGCTCGAGCAGCGTGTCGATTTTGTCGAGACTGGCGAACCAGCTTTTGCCGTACGCTTCACGTGCGGGCACGTTGAGGGAATCCAAGCGTACTCGATCCGTCTTGACTTCGTCGATCGCCACCATTCGCTGCGGGTAGCTCGGAGAATTGCCGTACGTCCCGTGACACTCGGCGCAGGCGCGAGCAAAAACCTTTTCGCCCTCAGCCGCCAGGTCGCGATCGATCGGCCCGGCGTATTGGGGCGGTTTGAGCGATTCAATCCAGGCAAGGATATCGACGTAGTCGGACTCCCACTGCTTGAACTTGTCCGGACCGTTGCTCGGGATCAGCAGGAATTGCATCAGGGCTCGATGATTCTTCGGCACGAAACCATCGGCATACAGTCGCGACTTCTTCTTCACATTCCACCACGGCGGCGCGTCGTGATCGTGATGCACGAGGCCCGTGGGAAGTCCTCGCACGTGGACGCTCAGATCCGGATCGCGGTAGGTCATCAAGATTTTGCCGAACATCACGGCGTTCGTGGTGCCGATGGAACCGCCGAGCGGGTAGAGCAATGAGCCGCGGTCCATGTGTCCCAGCGCTTTTCCCATTCGCAGCTTTGTTGCGCGGACGTCCTCGGTCAAGGTTTGCAGCGCATACAGCGAATTCGGAACGCCGAAGACGACTTGGCCCGCCACTTTGCCGCTATGGCAAGCCAGGCAATTCATCGACCAACCGCCCCGGCCATCATCCACATATTGCAACGCGACGCCGTCTGGCTTCTCGGGATTCTCGGTCAGGCCGTAGCGCGCAAACGCCATCTTCCGCCGCCCGGCTGGAGTCGCTTTTTCGGCCTGCGACCGTAACGGCTCCTCCCACTGCTTCCATAACTCGTCGAACACCTGTTGATCAAAATCAGCAGGCAGATAAGCCTTGGTGGTGAGTAGTCGGAAGCCGCGCTCGGCTGGCGTCTCCCGCGTTTCCTTCCGCGTGGCGGCATTCGCACTGTTCAGACTGAAAAACATTCCGGTCAGGACCGCCACGATTCGCATGATGGCGTTGCAGCGAACCATGGTGGGAACTGTTTTGTCGCCGCTTGGTTTTGCCATGGATAATTCCTGTCCGGTAACTGTCATTTGCGTGTTGGAGCAAGGCGAATGCTCCGATGAAGTCAAGGCATCGAAGAGCTGCACATCGTCGATCAACCAGCGGGAACCGGAAACCGTCCCCATCCGCAACTGTATTTTAGTGTCGTGGCTCATCCCGACAACCGCACCGCGACGGACTCGGCCTACGGTACCGTTGTTGCCGCCTTATTCTTACTCGCCAGGGCGTGGCTTACACGCGTGCGTGTTGACCGATGCAAGGACGAATTTCTGAGCCATTCGTAATGCGAAACATGTTT
>JBJOLO010000159.1:0-2761 GCA_046045565.1 Planctomycetota bacterium
GTGTAATTTGTCTGCTGTGCTCATGTCTGCTCCGTCCAATTGATTGAAGAAAAACGTGCCATGCCTCACGATGCCGGGCCACGCCGGGCCCCACCCACCCCCACCGGGCCACGCCGGGCCATACCACTCCAGTCCGGACCAGGTCTTTCCTGACCAGAACTCGCCACATCGAATCTCACATACTGTGTCCATCACCTCCTCCACGGCGGCGTGTTGGTCGCGGCCTGCTGCGGCTGGGCCGGTGAACTCTCTCGCTTCGAGTAGCCGTGGATTTCGTTCTGCAACTCATCCGTATCGGTGCGTCGCTTGAGCTTCACGTGAACCAGCAAGGGCAGGTTGTGCAATTCGCAACTGTCCGCTGGCGTCATCACGCCGACCGCGCGGCAGATCGCGGACAGCTCCGAGCGAGCGATCTGCACGGCCGTGCCGTTGGCGTTGTTGAGATTGAGGCGGGACCAGAGAAATCGCCCCTTGTACGGGCCTTCCACGATCTGGAAGGTCAACTGCAGGTAACTGCCCGAACCTGACTTGGTCGGTTTCATTTCCGATTCGACGATCATGGCCTGGTACCTGCCGGCTGGGATCGTTTCAAATTCGGTGGTGGGTTCGACTTGGTTTGCATTGAAATTTTCGAGATCAGCCATCGATCGGTTCTCCTTGTGTGAAATGGTGGTGATTGGTTGCTTCGGTTGCATTGCCGAGGATGCCGCTGACGAGCGCCTCCCAGGACAACGGGATTTCCGGTTTCAGCCGGTAACGGTTCTTGGCGACACACGACGGTCCGCCCGAGGTCCGCAGGATTCGCTCGCCGCCATCGGTGCCGATCGGGGCCGCGATCGCCCGTTGGCGTCCGAAGCCCGAGTCTTCGGAGCGGGTCGTGAAGCGGCGGCAGGCGAACAGCACGGCGTCGCACCATTCGGTGATCAGCGCGGCCGCATGTTTGTGGAGGCGCGGCGAATAGCGATCGTAGGCTGGAGCCTCGGGATCCTCGAATTTTTCGATCTTCGCGTGAGCGATCAGAAAAACCATCATCCGGCGCTCGGTATGGAGCACCACCAAACGGTCGATCAACTTGCGCCACAGGTCGAGCGCCAGGATATAACCCTTGCCGTAGCCGCCGCCAACCTTCTCGATCGTGGTGGCCGATTCCCGCTTGCACACCGCGTCCCAAATCAATCGCTCGAGCCAGTCGAGCGAATCGACGACGACCGTTTCGTAGGAATGCGGTTCGGTCGCGAGTTCACCGAGTGCCGCGAGCACGTCGTCGAACGAGCGGGCCAGCGGAAATTTGTCGCAATCGATCTCGCCGAGTCCGTCTTCGGTTTGCACGAAAATCGGGCGCGGCGTGCTGGCGGCCAAGGTCGATTTGCCCGAGCCTTCGATGCCATATGTCATGACCCGCGGCGGCATCTGTGACCGACCGCTGTGAATCTGCTGTAGTAATCCCATTGCATCTCGCCTTTCTTGAGTTCTGTTCGGGAAACCGCAGCCTGGGCCGAACCGCGCCGCTCCGTCAGCGCGGCTCGAGCGCCAGTGCCGGTTGTGTAAATGACGAGCAGGCGGGCTCAGGGAGTCCCGTCAATCAGTCGCGCCCAATCCGTGGGCCTCGTACCTGTGACACGCCATCCCGCCTGCTCGTCGGGGGGTTAGATGAAGTCAAACAAACGCGTCTCCTCGTATCCGGTCGGCCAGTGCTCGTCGGCCAGGCAGGCTTTGAGGCGATCGATCGCCAGCTCGTTATCGCGCTGCGCCACGGCCAGCGTGTCGGGAGCGACGTGCCAAACCCCGCAGCGATACGGCTCTTTCTTCTCCACGGCGATCAGATGCACCGGCATGGAGATGCCGATGACCGTGGCCAGCACGGCGCGATAGAAAGCCAATTGATGGGCGTAGCCGTAGCGACGCGCATCGGACTCGAACCAGGTCAAATCGTCGCACGTCTTCAAATCGACGATGCCGACGTTCACGTCGAACCAGTCCATGCGAGTCTGACTGGGAACACCGCAGTAATCGGCGCGGACGACGCCTTCGGGCTGACCGGCGGCCAGGAGTTCCATCGCGATCGGATGCATCCGCACCGATTCATTCATCCGGGTGACCATCTCGGCCTGCGAGTCGGTCAGCACCGGCTTCCCGATCGCCTCCGTCCATTCAGCCCAGGCTTTCGTATTGGCTCCAAACGGCTGTCCGGTCTTCGGATTGATGGGCCCGCCGACCGCGAAATCCTCTTCAAACCGATCGAGACCTTCCAGGATCAGCGTGTGCGCCGCCCGACCGACTGTATACGCCGGTCGTTCTTCCTCGACGATGTGCCCGAGCCGCTTGCGGTGATAGAGCAGCGGGCATTTGCGGAAGTCGGCCAATTGGTGGCTCGACAAATACTCCTTGGCTTTTTCGTGGTACACGTCCGCCGGTTCGTGGCGGATAACGTTCGTAAATTCTGCGACGGCCATTCGCGTCTCCCATGGCTTTTCGATGTTTGCGCGGCGTGCTGCACAAGCGTGCGTTCCGGCACTTGGCGGTGTTCATCGGCGACATCGTGTTATTTGCCGCGGACGGCTTCCGTTCGGCGCGCATCTTTCCTAGTCACGTGACCGGTCACCCGATTGACCTGTGGCACAGATTGGTCATGTAGCGGTCGTGTTCCAGTCATGTGACTGGTCACTCGATCATGTGGTGCTCTACAGACATGTCACCGGTGGCTCGTGCAGAATCCTCCGCGGTGCCACGAACCTTGCGGAGGAGCCACTGGTGTATCGCA
>JBJOLO010000190.1:0-3850 GCA_046045565.1 Planctomycetota bacterium
AAAGGCCGGCATGCGATCGTTCTCACGGCCGTAGAATCGCTCGTGCTCCGGATTGGAAATCAACCCCATCATCCACTCGTAGGAACCATAACCGGTCAGATCGGGCGCCAAGCCCTGCTGACCGTAACCGCCCAGCTTATGGCATCCTTTCGCGCACGACTTTTCCACCAACGTCACGCCTCTCGCAATCAGTTCCGCATCTCGCCGATCTTGATCTTTCTGCGATCCCAATCGCGCCTGAGCCGAAACGGCCGCCACGATTGCGTCGATGTCATCCTTATCAATACTCTCGATGTGTCCTTTGACCCAAGTCGCCATGCGTCCGTTGCGATGAGCCGTATTGCCGAAATAGGGCGAGACAACACGACGCCGATGACTTTCCGGATGCTCGGGCTTCTCTGCAGCACCGGGACCGGCCTCGACAGCGACGAACTCCAGCTTCGTAATCAGCGACTTATCCAGGATCCCCCGCACCCATTGCCGACTGCCAAATCCGAAAAGATTGGGCGCTCCCGGTGGCGGCTCGTCATAGACCACACCGCCATCCCCATCGCGCTCCACCTCGTCGCTGCTCCCCGATTTCACTCGCGGCGATTGCAACATCAAAAACTCGGTTGACTTCTTCGTATTCTCCGACCCGACGTCAGCCGCATATTCATGGCAACTCGCACAGTGCCTTGCGAACAACCGCGGCCCTTGCGTCAACGGATCGTTGCGTAACAAGTACACCGCACCTTGCTTTGGAATCAAACGCGGTGAACTCAATTCCCCGTCAACAAACTCGCGACGCTGCACCAACTCCACTGCGCGATGCGCCTCGCGCTCCGCCTCTTCTTTCGCTTCGCGAAACTCCACCGACGATTGCAACAGCTTGCTGATTCGCTCCCGCTCCTCCGCGGGCAGTTTCTTGATTGCCGCATCATCGAGCCCCGTCATTCGCGCGTAGGTCTCGTAGTTGTCATCCCGCAACGCCATCAAGGTCAGCACACCCGAAGCCGAAAGCAACACGCCGATAAACACAACGTTCAACGCGTGACCCAATCGTGACCTGCCCACAATCGGCATCAGGAACAACAGCCCCATCACCACGCCGGGGATCACCAACGCACCAATCACTTCACTCGACCCCGTGAAGTACTTCAGCAACTGAAAAAGAAAAAGGTAGTACCACTCCGGTCGAGCCGCACTGTACGACTGCGCCGGATCGGCCGGCGCTCCCAACTCGGCACCCACCTTCCATGCCAACACCGTGACGATCCCCAACAGCACCAAACATCCCACGGCGTCGTAGCATACTTGGTACGGCCAAAAGAACTGATCGCGACGCCCCGGAGTGATCTTGGCCGTGATGCCGTGCCGACGAAACACGGCGATATGCATCGCCAGGAAAATCACCAGCACGGCAGGTAGCACGCCCGCATGCATGGCGAAAAAACGAGTCAGCGTATGGTGGCCGTACTCTTTGCCGCCAATCACCAACTGCTGAAGATCCGCACCGACCACCGGAACCAACGTCATCAGATTCGTCGCCACATTCGTGGCCCAATAGCCCTTCTGGTCCCAAGGCAAAAGGTATCCCGTCAAGCCGAGTCCCAACACGATCTGCATCAGGACCAACCCCAGCCAGAAATTCACCTCGCGCGGCTTGCGATACGCACCGTCCACCACCACTTGCAACAAATGGAACGGCAACAGCACCACCATCGCCTGAGCCATAAAGTGGTGGATCCCGCGAACCAGCCAACCCGCCGTCATCTGATGCTCGATGTAGTACACACTCTCCCAAGCCGTCTGACTGCTCGGACTATATGCCATCCAGAGAAAGATGCCGGTAACGGCTTGCGTCACAAACGCAAACACCAGCATGCTTCCACTGATGTACCGGATCCTCGCACCGCTCGGGATATTCTCGTACAGCGATTCGTGAACGAGTTCTCGAACGCCAACGCGATCGTCAAGCCAATCTATCAAAGCTTTCATGGAGCGATTCCGTCACCATCAAGAGCGTCAACCCGCCGCGGCACTGGCGCGGCACCAGCACAACACAAGAGAACGAAACTATTTCTCGACCCGGTCGTGTTTCCCGGGCAGGTAACTCACATAACGAACCCAAACCTCGCCTTGCTTCAACTTGTCCTCGTCCACCTCCAACCGATCCA
This sequence comes from Planctomycetota bacterium, assembly GCA_046045565.1. Taxonomy (GTDB): domain Bacteria; phylum Planctomycetota; class Planctomycetia; order Pirellulales; family Pirellulaceae; genus VGZA01. Next base: position 2,160 of record JBJOLO010000190.1, read on the forward strand.
TCGCCCGCGGACTGGGACTGGGCTGAATAATCTCGCCTTCCAACGTAAAGGAACTGGTGTGACAGGGGCACTGAAACACCTTCCGTTCCTGGGCATACCCCACGAAGCAGCCGGCATGAGGACAGATGGCGTTAAAGCATTGAACCGTGCCGTCCCCCAGTTTACGCAAGTAGACCGCACCGACCGGCTGGTCCGGCTCGCTACTCCAAGCATCCACCAAATCGGCAACCACAGGCACCTGCACGGGCGTCCCGTCTGTTGGCAACGAATCGATGTTCGCGACCCGACGATACGGCTTGCCTGCGCCCGATCCACTCTTGGAGCGTGAGAATATCGGCGTGCCGAACATCGTCATGCCCGCCACCGCCGGAAAGCAACTCACGATCACGCCGGCAATCGTCGCCATCAACGCCGCCAAAAACCCACGCCGCGGATCCTCATGGGCAACCTGCCCCCCATCCGCCCCCTCGTGGTGCGATGAACCCCTCGCTAGTTCTTTCTCTGATTTCTGCATTGATACATCCTCCTGGTCACGGCCATTCACTGCCAAGGCAATGCTTGTCACGTAAACCGGTGGTTCTAAAAATCGATCGTTGACAGTAACCGCATACGTTCGGCCCCATGCCGAAAAGGGCCTTCGAGCCGCAAAACACATTTCCATTCGGCAGGCAGCATGTTCAGCAACTTAACAAATGAGCAGCCAAGCGATAACCGGTGGAGCCTGCTACGTTGCCGTGTACCTATTCGGGTGGGTCTATTCAGGTGGGTCTAGTCGGGCGAGTCTATTCAGGTGAGTATTCAGGTGGGTATTCAGGCAGGTTGTTGGTCGGTGCGCGATAGGACATGATTCGCGGGGCGCCTGACTTGAGCACCAACGCTTGGTCGCGGCTCAGCAAATTGGTCGCGGCTCAGCAAACTTCCTGAGATCGCTGCCTCGCTGCCTCGCTGCCTCACCCTGACGCCATTGTGGTCCCCGGGTTGAAATCGACAACCCGCCACAATGGCCGGAAGGCACCAGATTATTTCATGGCGGTTCGAACAGCGTCAAGAACTTTCGTCTGGACTTCCTCCAAGGAACCTTGCACCATCGCTCCCGCCGCCGCCTTGTGCCCGCCGCCACCAAAGGTGTTGGCCAACTGATTGCAATCCAGCGCACATCGACTGCGGAAACTGATCTTAAATCCGCCGCCCGCCTGCTCCACGAAGATCACGGCCACTTCCGTGCCGCGCACAGCCAGAAGCATATTCACCACATCTTCGGTATCCGAGGGCAACGCGCCCGTTTCCGCGAAATCGGCTTGTGTTACGCAGGTATGCACCAAGCGGCCGTTCAATTCGCTTTTTGCGTGGGAAAGAATGAACCCGCGCAGTCGCACTCGAGCCAACGTATCGCGCTCATACAACTCCGCATAGATCGTCGCAACGTCCGCGCCGGCGTCGATCAACTCCGCACCGGCTCGATACGTGACCCCCGTGGCCGAGCGAAACCGGAACCACCCCGTGTCGGTCGCAATCGCCGCAAATAACGGCGAAGCAATCGCAGGCGTTAATGCAACTCCCGCGAATCGGGCAAACTCCAAGACCAGCCGGCCCGTCGATTCCGATTGCGTATTCTTAAAGGGGGTCGCATCCAGATCATCCTGACTGACGTGATGATCCACCACCACTTTGACCGCTCGAGTCGTCCGCAC
>JBJOLO010000206.1:0-4696 GCA_046045565.1 Planctomycetota bacterium
CGAGGCTTCGTCTGGCACAACTCTATGAGGAATTCGGGCAGTCAGACGAGGCCGTGCATTACCTGCAGGAAGCGTTGGCTCAGAATCCGAACAACACGAAAGCGCTGAATGCGTTAGCGAAACTTCGCGAAAGCTCGGGTGATCTCCAGCAAGCGATCGCGAATTACCAGCGGTCGTTGCAGATCAACGCTCAACAGCCGGCCGTCGCCGGACAAGTGGCCGCCTTGCAACGTCAAGCGGCAGGCGTCGGCGGTGCCGCGGCCAATGTCGCCTCCAATCCCACGGGTGCTCCCGCGACCACTCCACCGCCAGGTACGGTCGCCCCGATCACACCCTCCGTGCCCCGTCGCTACTAGGCACGCGAAACTAGGCACGCGAAACCAGTCCGGCGGAACTTGGCACACAAAACCTGGCAGGCGAACTGCCATCAGGCTGCCCTTTTCGCTCCCTTCCCTCTGAGTCCATTCCCCCGTAAACTCTGTGTTTTCCGAGGGAGAGGGAGTCGGCTCATGAATGCTTCGCCCGTGTCGCAGCGGATCTACAATTTTTCACCCGGTCCGGCAGTGCTTCCGCTGGAGGTGCTGGAGCAAATCCAACGCGACATGGTATGTCTTCCGGGCGTCGGCACTTCCATTTTGGAATTGAGCCATCGCGACAAGGCGTTCCTGGCGATCATGGCGGCCACGCAAGCAAGCTTACGCGAACTGCTTGGCATTCCCTCGCAGTACAAGATCCTTTTTCTGCAAGGCGGCGCGCGTTTGCAGTTCTCGATGGTCCCGATGAACTTACTTCGAGGCAGTTCGGCAGGTGCGGACTACTTGATCACCGGTACCTGGGGCAAAAGCGCGTTACAAGAGGCGGTTCGCGAAGGCTCGGCACAAGCCATCTGGGACGGGAAGAGTTGCAGTTACAATCGCCTGCCGAAGGCGACCGAATACCAATGCCGAGCCGACGCCGCCTACGTTCACTTCACCTCCAACGAAACGATCGAAGGCGTTCAGTTTCTGAATGAACCGCAGGCCGGTTCGGCGCCGCTGGTGTGTGATGCGTCCTCGGATTTCCTTTGCCGCCCCCTGCCGATCGAACGCTACGGGATGATCTACGCATGTGCTCAGAAAAATGCCGGGCCCGCAGGTGTGACGGTCGTAATCATTCGCGAGGATCTGCTGGCTCGAAGCCAGGACAGCTTGCCCGGGTACCTGAGCTATCGTCGGCACGCTGAAGAGGATTCGCTTTGGAACACTCCGAACACCTTCGGTATCTACGTCGTCGGCCTCGTCGCCAAATGGTTGCTCAACCATGTCGGCGGTCTACCGAAAATGCTCGAACGCAATCGCCTGAAATCTCAGATGCTGTACGACGTGCTTGATGAGTCCCCCGACTTTTATCTCGGTCACGCTCAAGCCGACTCGCGTTCACTGATGAATGTCACGTTCCGACTGCCCAATGCCGATGTGGAGAAAGCGTTCCTGTCCGAGTCCGATCGTCTCGGACTCGGCAACCTGAAGGGGCACCGGAGTGTCGGCGGCATTCGCGCCTCGATCTATAACGCCATGCCCATCGAGGGCGTGGAAAAGCTACGAGATTTCATGCGCGATTTTCGTCAGCGTCATCAATAAGAAGTCACGTGCAAAGCAGTTCGGATCAAGCAGTCGTCGATCCCTCGTCGCAGATCGAGCGTTGAGGGCATTGTCGATGGTTTCCCGATGCTCACCCGCCACAACCCCGGATGTTCCGTCATCCCTCGCAAACAAGTTTTCCTAACCAGTAGAAGTCACGGCTCATGACACGCAGCGTTTCTCGCATCATCGTTCTCGATACGGTTTCCCCCGAGGGCTTGGCCTTACTGGATGCGGCCAAGCCCGGCATTGAATACGAAGTTCGCACGGGACTGAAAGGGGCCGACCTGCGTCAGGCATTGTCGGAGTTTGACGGTGCGATTTGTCGCAGCGGTGTGAAGATCACCGCCGAGTCTTTGGAGGGAAATCGCCGACTTCGCGCGATCGTGCGAGCCGGTGTGGGCACGGATAACATCGACAAAACGGCCGCGACGCGACTGGGCATCGTGGTGATGAATACGCCGACGGGCAATACGTTGAGCACCGCGGAGCACACGTTCGCGTTGATGTTGGCTCTGTCTCGCAACATCGCGCCGGCGCATCAAAGTCTGCTTACCGGCAAATGGGAACGCAACGCCTACATGGGCTCGCAGCTCGCCGATAAAACACTGGGAATTGTCGGCCTGGGTCGCATCGGGCAGGAAGTCGCCAAGCGGGCAATGGCATTTCAAATGCGCGTGCTTGGATTCGATCCGTTCCTCTCCGCGGAGCAAGCGGCAAAACTGGGGATCGAACGGATCGAGACGGTGCCCGAAATGCTGCCGCGTGTCGACTACCTGACGGTGCATACGCCGTTGACCGCCGAAACGAAGTACCTGATCTCGTCCAAAGAACTCTCGATCCTCAAACCGGGCGTGCGACTGATTAATTGTGCGCGGGGCGGGATCTACGAAGAGAAAGCGCTCCTTGAAGGACTGCAGTCCGGCAAGATCGGCGGAGTCGCGCTGGACGTGTTCGAGAACGAACCGTGCACCGACAGCCCGCTGTTCAAGATGAAAAACGTGTTGTGTACTCCGCACCTCGGCGCAAGCACTGAAGAGGCGCAAACGCAGGTAGCCATCGAAGCCGTCCACTTGCTCGTCAATTTCCTGCGCACGGGCGAAGTACGACACGCCGTCAACATGGCGGCGATCGACCCCAAAACGCTCGAATCGATGCGTGGTTTCCTCAATGTGGCCTATCGCCTCGGCCGACTCCTGTCCCAATGGAACGAAGGCGGCGCGTCGGGATGCAATCTGCAATACCGCGGCGAAGTGACCAAGAAAGATTTTCGCTTGCTCACAGCCGCTTTCTGTGCGGGATTGCTGGAAGGCGCCATGGCTGAGGAGGTGAACATCGTCAACGCGGAGATGCTGTTGCGGGAACGAGGCATTCAACTGCGCGAGGAATCGCGAACCGACATGGGCGCATTCAGCTCCTCGATCACCGCGGAACTGCACTGCAACGGAAAAACCTACACGGCCGGTGGTACCTTGTTCGGGCAGAATATGGCGAGACTCATTCGCATGGGCCAGTACCGGCTCGAGGCGTACCTCGATGGTCATCTCTTTGTGTTCACACATAAGGACGTGCCCGGCATCATCGGCAGCGTCGGAACCATCTTCGGCAAACACCACGTTAATATCGGCCAGATGGCAGTTGGACGTGCCGGTTCGGCACCCGGCGGCGAAGCGATCGGCGTAATGAATCTCGACAGTCCCCCACCCGCCGCCGCCTTGGAAGAGGTCGGGCGACACCCCGACGTCACCAGCGTCCGTGTCATCTCTTTGCCCACTGCCGATGAATTCCCACCATGGCTGCAGGGATAAACATGGCTGCAGGGATAAACATGGCTGAAGTGATGACAAAGGCGGCCGGAATGACCATGCCGGCGAGGTTAATCATCAAGGCAGGTATCGACGCCACGATGGGGATGCCTTTGCTTCGCGCGACATCGGGAAGGCGTTGCGCGGCACGCAATCCATTGAGTTCGTGAAAGCGCTGCATGGCAGATAATCCAGGGTCGCATGACACTCCGTCGGCACTGCCCGACTGGCGGCCTCACGAACGGCTGCTCGCGGAACTGCCCTTCGCCCCGTCGATCCGGACGCTCCTTTGCAACACGGCGGGACGCGGCCAGTTCGCCATTTCCACCGCGGCGAAGTATCCCCAGCTGGAGATTACTTGCCAGCTGTATGACCAGTTTGTCTACAACCAGTGCGCGACGTTCGCCCTCCCCAATCTTCATTGGCGGTGTGAGGCCGACCTGCCGGCCGTTGAGTTCGATGCGGCAGCACTCGCCCTGGGCCAACACGGCGAGGCGGAATTTGTCCGCGACTTGCTTCAAGGCGCCTGGAACCAATTGCGTATTGGTGGCCAGTTGATCGCAGCGACCGACAATCCACGCGATCGCTGGCTCGACGAACAACTCGTGGCATTGGGCGGAAAGTTAGTTCGCCAATCGCACGAGCAAGGCCGGATCTACATCGCGACGAAACGCGAGCCCTTGCGCAAGCAGAAGCGATTCGAGTGCGAACTTGTCTTTCGTGACGGCGAGCGATTGCTCCAACTTCGCACCCGTCCAGGCGTCTTCAGTCACCGGCAAGTCGATCCCGGTGCGCGGGCGTTGATACGCGCCATGAGCATCCTCGACGGCATGCATGTGCTTGACTTGGGATGTGGTTCCGGCGCCGTGGCGGTCGCAGCGGCGGCTCGCGCCTCGCGCGTCCAAGTCCTCGCGCTCGACTCCAATCCTCGCGCAGTGGAAGCCGTGCAATGGGCCGCAGTCGCCAATCAACTTCCCTCGCTCCACGCGATGCTCGATTGCGATGGATCGGCGATCCGTCATGCCCCCGTCGACTCGTGGTATCGGCCCGGCCAATTCGACCTGGTCGCAACAAATCCTCCGTATTACTCCAACTTTCGCATCGCGGATCTGATGATTCACACTGCGGAGGAAGCGCTCGCACCGGAGGGCCAGCTCCTGGTGGTAACGAAGTCACCCGAATGGTATTCCGAACGACTCGCCGCCAACTTCGCCGACATCGAGTTTCTCGATGCGCGACAGTACATCGTGGTGCGGGCAACGCGTCGCGGCC
>JBJOLO010000226.1:0-4011 GCA_046045565.1 Planctomycetota bacterium
TCCTCCACCGTAATTACCGTGAAGTGTAGTGACAAAGGTCGCTCGAAACGGCCCCGAGTCGATCGCAAACCGAGGCTTAATTCTCCATCGTTCCTGTCGGAATCCACTATGAAAGCCAAATGCTTCGCCGTCTGTTTGTCGTTGATGCTATTGCCGCTGACCTGCTGCAGCGTTCAGGCTGATGATTGGGCCATCGGCGGTTATGGGCTCGGTGGATCCTGGCTCGCGCCGTACGGCTGGAATACCTGGGCCTATACCCCCGATTTCGTCGGTGCTCCGCCCTATTTCTCCGTTCGCCCCCCGGTGTATTACCGCAGCGGTATCATCCGACGCCACGTCGGCGATAGCCCGTTCCCGTACGCAGCCGAGCGACCTCGGGCCGCAACGACACCAGCCGTCGAATCCGTGCCGACTCCAGCCTTAATCCTGAATCCCTACGTGAAACCCAAGAACCCGGGCAATCAGCAGAGCTACGGTTGGAGCAATCCCGATCAGCAGGTTGTCCAGAATCCGCATCGTTAATTGCGGCTTCGGTCAGATCCCGAGTTCTTTCTTCACTTCGCAAAAGGCCTGCACGGCAAACCGCAGATCGTCCATGCTGTGCGCCGCGCTGATCTGGGTGCGAATGCGTGCTTTCCCTACCGGAACCACGGGGAAGCTGAAGCCAATCACGTACACGCCCTTGGCCAACATCGCATCGGCGAATCGTGTGGCGAGTGCCGCATCGCCCAGCATGATCGGGACGATGGGATGCACACCCGGCAGGATCTGAAAGCCCGCCTTGGTCATCTCGGCTCGAAAATACTGCGTGTTCGATTCGAGCCGATCGCGCAGTTCGGTCGAGTTCCTCAGCAATTGAATCGCGCAGAGCGTGCCGCCGACAATGCTCGGAGCGAGCGTATTGGAGAACAGGTAAGGCCGCGATCGCTGGCGAAGTAATGCGACAATGGAACTTCTCCCGCTGGTATAGCCGCCGCTCGCACCGCCCAAGGCTTTGCCCATCGTTCCCGTCAAAACGTCGATGCGGTCCATTACGCCGTGATGCTCGTGTGTCCCCCTGCCCTGCCGCCCGATGAAACCGACGGCATGCGAGTCGTCCACCATCACGATCGCTCGATATTTATCAGCCAAGTCGCAAATCGAAGAGAGCGGGGCGAGATAGCCGTCCATGGAAAAGACGCCGTCGGTGGCGATCATGCGAAATCGAGCTGACTGAGCTGCTTGTAGTTGCGCTTCCAAATCCGCCATGTCGCAGTTGCGGTAACGATAGCGCTGCGCTTTGCAGAGCCGAATCCCGTCGATGATCGACGCGTGGTTCAGTTCATCGCTGATGATCGCATCTTCCGAACCGAGCAGCGTCTCAAAGAGCCCACCGTTGGCGTCGAAGCAGGATGAATACAGGATCGTGTCCTCCGTGCCGAGGAACTCGCTGAGCTTCTGTTCCAACTCCTTATGCGCGGATTGGGTGCCGCAGATAAACCGTACGCTCGCCATGCCGTATCCCCAGCGGTCCAGGGCGTCGTGAGCCGCCTGCTTTACGGCAGGATGTTGCGCAAGTCCCAGATAATTGTTCGCGCACATGTTGAGCACCGGCTTGCCATCCGTGACGCGAACATAGGCCCCCTGCGGCGTTTGGATCACCCGTTCGTTTTTGTACGTGCCGGCCTCGCGGACCTGTTGCAGGGTGTCTTGCAAGTGCTTCTCAAATGCCGGATCAAGCATTGCGATGCTCCAGCCCGAACTTCCCTTGTACAAAGTCCGGCTCGTGGTTTGGGAATCGATGTCAACACGACGAAGCGGTGCTCGTCAGAAGTCTGCCTTGCTCGCATGAAGGTGGTCGCGTCGGGGTCCGGTGACCCGTTGTCGCGTCTCGCGTTCGTTCCACGCTCCTGCGATCGACGTCCCATTCTGCCAACAAGGTCCGACCTTCGCAACGACGGCGCGAACTTGGGACGAAATACGGGGGGAAATGACGGCCCGACCGACGAAGGACCGCTGAGCCTATTGCAAATCGGGAGCGGAAAATCGCAGTCCATGGCCGCCCCGGGCTGAAGTCGACTCTGCACGGAGCATTCGAGTCAACGATGCGTTTCGTCGCTGCGGGGGATCGTTCGACGAACAACGAGGTCTATCGCGGCGATTTCCAGTTCAGCGGCGTCGATCCGGAATGGGCGGTGGATGTTCCCGCATCCGAGGCATCGTACTCGCCGGCATCGGGTTCATCGTCATTCAGTTGCGCTGTCGCCGGACCGGACGACATCGACAGGCGCCGCGGCGGAGACGAACTTCCCGGCGGCGGCAGGTCGGTGATCTCGATCGCTCCGCTTCGTTCCGATGCCCCACCGTTCGGTGACACATTGCCTGCAGTCCGCGATGCCGGTTGCGTCGCATCGGTGGCAGGCATGCCCCGCAACCGGCTCTTCAGGTTCGTGCTGCCCGGCGAAAAACTACTGTTGCCTGTGGATTCCGACGAAAATCCCGCCGCTTGCACGCCGCCCGCCCAAGGATTCGATCCCATTTGCGGTCCTGGGGCCGCGCTGGATGGCGCCGCCGCGATGTTACCGTCCCGAACGCCAGTGCCCACTGCCGAAATACCGGGTGCTGCGTTGCCGGGCGACGGAGTGCCCGGCGGACCGGGTAGCTGCGACAACCCCGGCGAACCCGAAGCACCACTGCCCTTGTTGTAGTAACTCTGATCCGGCTTCCCGACCGATCCCGTTGCCGGTGCAGGAACCTTCGTCGTTCCCGGTGAAAAGATGCTGGATCGCGAATTAGCGCCCTGACATCCCGTCAACGCCATACCCGGCAAGGTCATCGGCAGCAAGGTCATCGCCACCAATGCCATCCGCAGAGATATCGCCCGTAATATGCTCACCATCCGTGTCATGGCCGAACTCCCCACTGCCCCAGCACTTTTTTATGAGTGCGTTTCCAACCCCGTTTCCAACCGTTGACTCTACAGGGCCCCGCCCGGCCGAGTCCCCCAACTGCCGCGATCCCTTTTTCGCCGCGGAACACTAGCGATTTTGTCCAAACACGACTAGGGCGTTTCGAACTCGCCCCCTCACGCCGCAGCCATCCAAGCTGCAATCCAAGACACACACGTTCGAGCAATCCAAGACACACACGTTCGACCCGTCTGTCCGCTTGCAACGCAGGAAAAACGTGTGTGTCTTGGATTAGGGTTTTTGGACTCCGGTAAGATGCCAACTCACTCCCGAGGCGTGCAACGTTGCATCCTCGGTGAGGCAGGTTTTCGTTGTTGCAAGGTGTTTTGAGGTAACGGGTTATGAATAACGATTGCCGGCCTTGTTTCGCGGCAAAGTTCAATCCAGCCGATCCTCAATTCCAATCCACGAGACAATTCACGACACACACGTTTTCGTTCGACCCGAACCGCTAGCACCGCAGCTCGAACGTGTGTGTCTCGGATTGCGCGCATGGATTGGGCGGAATGGAAAGGGCCGGAGAGCCGTACCGTGCCGTGCCCTGCTCGCGGCGATCGCTTACCTGATGCTGTCGCAATTCTTCCGCTAGAACGGGAAGCTTAGTGGGAACGCAAGTCGAGCTTGCAGCAGCCGAAATCAAGCATGCCGGCCGATACCGCGCGATGCTTCATGACGTCGGGACTGAGCGAATAATAAATAAACTTCCCGTCACGCTCGTTCGATACCAAGCCCGCATGCAGCAAAACGCGTAGATGGTGCGAGACGTTCGAGAGTTCCAGTTCCAGAAGTTCCGAGATATCGGAAACGCTCTTCGGACCACTTTGCAGCGCTCGGATCATCTGCAATCGAATCGGATCGCCAAGTGCCTTCATGTACTTAGCGCACTGCGTTGCCTCTTTCATTTGGTTATCTTGCGGTGGTGTCATCTGCGTGCCGGTACGAAAGCCTTTCAGCGTCCGTGAAGCGTATTGCGATGCTCGCAGTATCGCCCTCACCGCCATTCAATTCAATCCCCGCGGCGCATGGAAGTCGTTGTGCGGAACAAGCCACGCTCCCTGACGGC
>JBJOLO010000293.1:0-6531 GCA_046045565.1 Planctomycetota bacterium
GTGCAGCGAAGAAAACTCGAACTGTTGCGGGCGCAAGACGGCCAGTTTGCCGGCGATGCATCGTCGCAGGCGATTGAAGCAGCCATTCGCAACTATGAAACTGCGTTTCGCATGCAGTCCGCGATCCCGCACGTGGCCGGGATTGAAAACGAAACGGCCGCGACGCTCCGAATGTACGGTATCGACAGCACCAATGACTTCAAAAAGTACTACAGCCTGCAATGCCTGCGCGCTCGGCGATTGGTCGAGGCAGGCGTGCGGTTCGTTGAGATCACCTGCCCGCTTACGCATGCCAATAATTCGCCCTGGGACCAGCATGGCAACCTGAAACAATACCACACCGAAAACGCGATGATCACCGAACAAGCGGTGGCGGCACTGATCGTCGATCTGAAGCAACGCGGACTACTGGAAGACACGATCGTGGTTTGGGCAGGTGAAATGGGCCGCACACCACATACGCCCGCCGTCAGTGACTCTTGTGGCCGCGATCATCATGTGAACGGCTACAGTATTTTTCTCGCGGGTGGAGGATTTCGAGGCGGTATGGCGTTTGGCAAGACCGACGACTTTGGCAATTCCGTCGTCGAAAACGAACTCGCCATCCACGACATTCACGCCACGATTCTCCACCAATTAGGCATCGATCATCGACGACTGACTTTCCGATTTGGCGGACGCGATGTCAGTCTGACCGACGTGCATGGCCGCGTCGTCCGCGAGTTGCTCAGCTGATTTTTTCGAGTAACTCCGCTGTTTTGGCTACCGACTCGGCTCTGGCACGAGACTTCCTCGCGTATTTCGCTGCGCAGCCCGCGGGATGACGCGTATAATGCCGAAGCCGATTTCCAATTGCAGAGGAGTTGATCCGATGAAGGTATTGTTAACCGTGGTCGCCGCGATTGCCGTCTGGTTCGTGATGAACCGCTGGGTGTTGCCCTCGATGGGCGTTGGCACGTGAATGTCAGGCCAATGCGCGGGTCCGCGCGATACCCCAAGCGGCGATTCGAACTCGACATCCACCGATAGTTCGGAGCGAGCCCCATGAAATGGTCGTGGAAAATTGGCCGCATCGCCGGCATTGATCTCTACGTCCATTCGACGTTCGTGCTGCTCTTGGCCTGGGTGGCGATCATCCACTTTTTGAAAAACCGCGATGCGGCTGAAGCGATCAGCGGCCTGCTGTTTATGCTGACGCTGTTCGGCATCGTGGTGCTGCACGAACTGGGCCACGCACTGACGGCACGCCGATTTGGCATTCGGACTCGCGATATCACCTTGCTGCCGATTGGTGGATTAGCGCGTTTAGAGCGGATGCCTGAGGAACCGATGCAGGAATTCTGGGTCGCGATCGCGGGCCCGGCCGTGAATATTGCGCTGGCAGCGATCCTGTTCGCCATCCTGGTGCCGCTTAATGGCATTGCGGCGATGAGCGACGTGGAGGTGGTCGGCGGACAGTTCCTCGCTAAATTGGTCTGGGTCAACATCGCACTCGCCGTCTTCAACCTGTTGCCCGCTTTTCCCATGGATGGCGGACGCGTGCTGCGAGCGATACTCGCCATGCGTATGGACTACGTGCATGCGACGCATATCGCCGCCAGCGTCGGGCAAGCCATCGCACTGCTTTTCGGTTTCGTCGGCCTGTTCGTCAATCCATTTCTCGTGTTCATCGCGCTGTTTGTCTGGATGGGAGCGGCGCAAGAGGCAAGCATGGTGCAGATGAAAGCGGCGCTCGGAGGAATCCCTGTTCGCCAGGCGATGATTACCGAGTTCGACGCGTTGCAGCCAAGCGATCAACTCAAGAGCGCAGTCACGCACATCCTGGCCGGCTTTCAGCAGGACTTTCCGGTGATCGATGGCGATCGCGTCGTCGGCATGCTCAGCCAATCCGACCTGCTGCAGGCACTCGCACAGCATGGCCAGGACGTGACGGTGGAATCGGTGATGCGACGCGACTTCGCGACCGCCGATCCCGGCGAGATGCTGGAGAATGTCGTCCTGCGTCTTCAGTCGTCCCCCTGCCGCTGCCTGCCCGTGATTCGCAACAACCAATTGGTTGGCATCATGTCTCAGGAGAACCTGGGCGAATTCCTGATGATCCAAGCCGCACTACGCGAACGCATCGCCTCGATGAATGGCCCTCGCCCCGCATAAGCCATGCTCGCCTAAGACCATCCGCCGCGCTCCCCTGCCTTCATTCCGGTAAGGCAAATTCCAAGACACACACATTTTGGACGCCAGCGGCCCCGACCCGGGTCAAACGTGTGTGTCTCGGAATCGACGACCGCGCAAAAATAAACCGCAGACACCCACCCCGAGCCGGCAAGCTGCGAACTCTGGCTAACGCTGCCAAATTCCAAGACACACACATTTTGGACGACAGCGGCCCCGTCCCGGGTCAAACGTGTGTGTCTCGGAATCGACGACCGCGCAATACTAAACCGCAGACACCCACCCCGAGCCGGCAAACTGCGAACTCTGGCTAACGCCGTCAAATTCCAAGACACACACATTTTGGACGCCAGCGGATTCGCGGCACATGCGCAACACGACGTCGAAGCGATAGAGCCAAGAGAAGGCGATGCGAGTTGCCTTCTGCGAGGGTGCCTGCTAGGGTGCCTGCTGGCGTTGCATTGATTCGATCGGCACCGATGCCGAGGCAACATGGGGTGTCCGGCGGCGCGTTCTCGGGGTGAACCGTGTCGTGCAAGATGGAATGACATCTCGGATGTTGGAGGAGCCATGCACTATTTGTTGTTCTATGACGTCGTGCCGGATTACGCTGCGCGTCGCCTGCCTTGGCGGAGCGAACATCTGCGGTTGGCGAGCGAGGCGCACGAGCGGGGTGAATTGCTGTTAGGTGGGGCACTGGCCGATCCGGTCGATGGCGCCGTTCTGTTGTTTCAGGGCGATTCGCCCGCTGTGGTCGAGCAATTTGTGCATGCTGATCCGTATGTGCGGAATGGCCTGGTTCGCGCCTGGCGGATCAGGCAGTGGACCGTGGTGGTGGGACCGGGCGCGACCTCGGTGCCGCAGAACGATCCGCATCCGACATTGGCGGCAGAACCGCGGAGCCCTGAGCACGAGTGATGCTCACGCTTATGCCAAGTTCCGTCGCGGGAGTCCGATCAACGATCGGAGCTGTTTTTCGACGGTAGATACACCGCGTGGGTTCGCGAAGCGTATCCGATACATTCGGCGAATCGCCCCCAGGCGATCGCTGCGTTGCATAGCTGTTCCGCTTCGTCCGCTCGTAGACGAAACTGCACAGAAAAATCCTCTACCACCGCCTGCCGCTTGATGCGGCGACGGCTGGACCGCTCCAGCATCTCCAGCAGGTGCTGGAAAATACCGAGTCGAAGCAGTTGCGTACGGAACAATGATTTTTTGGCGTTGATATCCGAAGCCAGAAATCGCCGGCCCAGTTCCGTCAGGTGCACCATTTCTTTCGGTGTCTGGAGAAAGTCAAGCATTTCCCCGGCCATGACTACGGCCAAGGTGTGGCCGAAGTCGAGTCCTTTCCCTCGATGCAGCTCGAACACATTCATACGATCTCCGTGATCGTGTACGATTTCCATCAGTCCGAAGATTTCGCCGACCGAGACGGTCGGGATTGGCTCGAGCTGCCTCGCTTGGGATACATTGACCGATGCCGGACGGATGTCGGGAAGATGTTCCGAAACAATAATCTGGTGCAATTCGCGAACGAAGGCGAGAAAGTCCGCCGAGTTGTATTCTCGCGGATGCGGCACGGGATTGGCCACCACCTCGCGGATGCGGCCCGGATTTGTTCCCATGATAACGATCCGATCCGCAAGAAACACCGCTTCTTCAATCGAGTGCGTGATCAGCAGGATGCTCTTGAGGTGCGACAAGTGAAAAGCGGTCTCGCTGGTTTCTGTTCCGGTCTTGGCGGGTGAGATCGCCGCATCCGATTTTTTTTTGTCTAAGCCGGTTTGGAGATGTCGGCTCGATTCCCGGGCCATCCACAGCGAGTACACTTCGCTTCGCAAACTTTCGGCGGTGAAGACATCGAGCGCGCTGAACGGCTCGTCAATGCACAGCAGTTCGGGTTCACGCACCAGCGCTCGGGCGATGCCTACACGCTGCTTCATCCCTCCGGAAAGTTCTTTGGGATAGGCCTCCTCATGGCCTTCAAGCCCTACCAAGTCAACGCAGCGAATGACGCGATCGGCGACAGTCGAGGGATCCAGTTGAAGATCCGTAAGTGCGAGCTCCACATTCTGCCTGACGGTCAACCAGGGAAACAACGCGAAATTTTGGAAGACGAGCGCTGCGTCAGGATGGATTCCCTTCAGAGGTTGCCCCTTTGCAACAACCTCTCCGCTATTAGGCCGAATCAATCCAAGCATCACTCGAAGCAGCGTGCTCTTTCCGCAGCCGCTCGGACCAAGGATCGCCACGACTTCGCCGTCCCCGATTGTAAGCGAGACGTGGTCGAGCACCTGTTTCGAGTGGAAAGAAACGCAGATCTCTCGCACTTCGCAAAGGGGCAGGTTCGCATCGGGCATGGAAGTCATGGGGTACTCATGAAGTCAGACTGTAGCGAACCTCGGCCAGGCGGTAGAGCCGCTTCCAGAATAGTCGATTGATCGACACCACACTCACGGCCATCACCACCACGCTTGCCGCAAGCAAGGAAAAATTGCCGCTCGCCGTCGCGTGATTGATGGTCGATCCCAGGCCGAACGCCGAATAGGTCGTGCCGTGCAAGTGCAAGTACTCGGAGACAATGGTCGCATTCCAAGCGCCGCCAGCGGCAGTGACAAGTCCCGTGATGAGATACGGAAAAACACACGGGATGTACAGCTTAGTCCAGCGATTCACCGCGCCGAGCCGATACACCGTGGCGACTTCCTTGAGGTCGGCGGGGATTGCCGTGGCGCCGGCAATGATGTTGAACAGGATGTACCATTGCGTGCCGAGCAGCATCAGCGATACACAGCCGATCGTGAACGGCACATGAAACCAATTCAAGGCCGCAATCGCCAAAGGGAACAGCATCGGTGCCGGAAAGCTAGCCAGCACTTGAATAATCGGCTGCATTCGACGGGACCATTTTGGGGATCGACCGATCATGATCCCGACCGGCAAGGTCCAAATCGCTCCCAAAACGACGGCCGCCGAGGTGCGGAGGAACGACGCCCCCAACGCCATCACGATATGCCGCCAATCGTCATGGGTGGTCGGGTCATCGAGCGGCAAATCTCGCAGTAGCATCACCAAAGACCACAATCCCCACACGACCCCCGCAGCGATCGCCGCCACGATGGCGCCGCCAACTACGGGGCGTATGACACCCCACGCCCCGGCAACGCGCGTCAATCGCCAACGCTCGATACGCGAGAGCAGTAATCCGGGGCGCTCAACCGATCGTGATTCATGAGCGGAGATTGCAAAACGTGTCGCGTGAAAGTGTGCCCACAAATTGCCTAACCAAAGGTGGAGATGCGAGTGCTGGATCGTTGACAGTACCCACGAGTGCGGTGACTCCGCTGCGGCAATCTCCTCCATCTTGAATCGTTGACTCCAGGCCACAATCGGTCGCCAGAAAAACTGATCGACCACCACGATAATCACCAGCATGGTGATGAGTCCGCCTGCGATCGCCGACGCGTTGCCCTGCTGCATCGCATCGCTCATATACGAACCAATGCCCGGCAAGCGATAGTCCTGGTTACCCAGCGTGAACGCTTCCGTCACCGTGAGAAAAAACCAACCGCCCGCCATCGACATCATCGAATTCCAAACCAGTCCGATCATTGCGGCAGGAATTTCGAGCCACCCGAACGCCTGAAACCCTCGCAGATGGTTGACCGCCGCCACCTCGCGAAGCGTCGTCGGAATCGCGCGCAAACTGCCATGAAAACTGAAGGTCATGTTCCATACTTGCCCGGTGAAGATCATCACGATACAGGCAATTTCCAAACCCACCTCGCGCGAAGGAAATAGTCTAATCATCGCCAGCACCAGGCCGGGCAGGAATGCCAGAACCGGTACCGACTGTAGTACATCGAGTGCGGGAATCATGATCCGCTCAGCTCGTGCGTGGTGAGCTGCTGTCGTGGCATAGACCAGTGTAAACAACAGCGACAACGCATACGCAGCGAAACCCCGAGCCAAACTTAAGATCGCGTATTTCGGCAGCGCTGAGAATCTAAGGTCGATCACCAATCGAGACTGTTGCGGCGCCGCGGCCTCAGCAGCCAGCAACACCACCCCGCCAACCGCTGCCGCGACAAGCAATAGCAGGAGCGCATCGGCCCATAGCGCCGGTGGCTTGCTGAGCGTCTCACGAACTCGCCGCGTATGAAAAACAACCCATGCCATCGATGCATGTCCACTTGCATTGCCCCCGCATCTCCCCACACCAGCAGTATGACTCAAATAATTACGTTGAACAGCAACCCGCCAACGCCCGCGTCCTTCCTAGCCCCGAAGGCGTATTGCGCTAGTCGCGATAATCGACCGCGTGACGATGACGCGATAGGCTTTTGGGGGAGAGGTGCA
>JBJOLO010000356.1:0-2799 GCA_046045565.1 Planctomycetota bacterium
GTCTTGGATTGGCGGGACCCGCTGCAGCGGCTAACCTCAGACAGGCACCCCGATCCGCCTGCCGCGACTGCAAGCTCAGGCCAACCTCAGACAGGCACCCCGTTCCGACTGCCGCCAGACAGCCATCCCGACCTGGCAAAGTCCCCGATCCAGCCAGCACAACGTCATTCCAAGACACACACGTTCGATCCGCCCGTGGTCCCGACCAAGGCCAAACGTGTGTGTCTTGGATTGATGGACTTTGGGGGAGGGGCGAGTAAGGACGGTGCATGCCCGTTCGAGTGGCGTTTGAATACCGCAAAGAGGCCAGCTACGGCTTCGAGATCGCGAACAGGTGTTTTTCGCCGCGGATTAAGAGTCTGCCACGAGCGATGGCGGGGCTGGCAAGCACTGATTCGCCCAACGCATTGCGGGCCACGATCGTTCCCTTGGCGTCCATCGCGATGACTGTCGTTCGGCCGTCTTCGCTGACGCAATACAGGTGGCCATTCGCCGTAATGGGCGATGCAGTATATGCGTTGGAACTGCCTTCACTCACACGCTGACGGAATTGCACTTTCCCCGTTGCCAGGTCGTGACAAGTGAGCACTCCGTTATTAGCGAGCACATACAGTCGCTGGTTGTGGATGAGTGGCGTGGGCATATAGGGACCACCCCGCAGACGGCTCCACAAGACTCCCGGGGTTTCTTCGTTCTCTTTCGGTAACGGGAGTTCGCCGCGAGCATCGTGAGCTAATGCGATGAGCGGTTGAACGGGCGCGTAACCGCTGGAGAGCAGAATCATGTCCGGCGTGATTTGCGGCGTCGGCACCACGATCTCTGAAAAGCCGCTCATCTTCCACAGCAGTTCGCCAGTTCGAGCGTGGTAGCCAGCGGCGCATTTGGTGCCCATCACGGCGACAGAGGGCGTTCCGTCCGGCGCGATGTAGGCTACGGGGCTGCTCCAGGTCGGGATCTCGTCGCGTTGCGTCTGCCATCGCGTCGTTCCGGTTGCTAAATCGATCGCCGCGATGAACGAATCGTCTTGTACGTCACATTGCACGATCACCATGTCCTCAAACAGAAACGGCGAACTACCGAATCCCCACTGATACGTGCGATCGTAGAACCAGCCGCTGTCCAGATTTCCTAGCTGACGGCTCCATCGCAAGTTGCCGTCCATGTCATAGCAGTAAAGACCCTGGTCACCGAAAAAAGCGACAACGTGAGTTCCGTCCGTCGCGGGCGTGGGGTTCGCGTGGCTGCTTTTTGCGTGCCGTTTCACCTGCGGAGTCGCACGCACTGCTTCGCGCTGCCACAAGATTTTCCCCGAACCAAGTTCGATGCACAGCACGAGGTACTGGCACTCGCCTGATTTGTCGACCGAATCGACGTCGCCGTATGCGCCGATGCGGAATCCGCCGTCGTCGCCCTCGCAGACTGCCGTTGTCACAAAAATACGCTCGCCCCAACTAACGGGCGACGACGTAGCGCAGCCGGGGATCGGCGTCTTCCACGCGATGTTTGTCCCCTGTTCGCCATCCCATTCGTTTGGAAGCTGCGGAGCGGCAGCAATGCCGCGTGCCATTAGTCCGCGAAAAGACGGCCAGTTGTCCGTGGCCAACGGGTAGTCGGGTGACAGTTCAGCGCGGGGCGTGCGGGTTTCGCCCGGTTCGACGGCGAGATCCGGCGCAGCATCACGCTCTCGCGTGTACGCGATTTCACGATCTGGCGTTTTCCAGACCAGCGTCGCGATCTGTCCATCCGTGCGCTCGAATCGCACCGACAAGTCGTCTGCCGTGAAGCGATCGCCGCCCTCTTTGGCCAGGTTAATCGCCGTCTGCGCATCTGCCATTCGTGCAGTCAATTGTCCGTTCGCGACACTGACGCTGATGGAGGGATGTCCGTCTGCGCGGAAGGTGCCGGTGAACGCTTGCAGCGCTGCGGTGGCTTCCTCCGCAGCTTGGATCTGATGGAGCTTCTCACGCAACGCGTCGTCGATTCGCGATTCCAGCAGTCTCGTCACTGCTTCCGCGGCGGGACTGGTC
Source organism: Planctomycetota bacterium (assembly GCA_046045565.1). Taxonomy (GTDB): domain Bacteria; phylum Planctomycetota; class Planctomycetia; order Pirellulales; family Pirellulaceae; genus VGZA01. The sequence goes on from JBJOLO010000356.1 coordinate 2,028, forward strand.
GCAGTACGAAGCCGACTGATCTTCAGTGCCGTATGAAAACCTTCCGGTGAAAAGCGGTTACTATCGAGCACCGTTTTTGCGATCTTTTCTTGGTCAGTCGATGCGGCGGTCGTCAGGGCGGCGTCTACGTTGCGCGCCCCCGCATCGAGCAGCAGCTGCACAATGGCCGATCGCCTCCGCATGACCGCCCAGGTGAGTGGCGAGGCGCGGTAGAACGAGTCGGCGGCGTTCGGGTCGGCGCCGTTTTGCAGAAGCAACTGCACAACCGATTCGTGTCCATGGTCGCAAGCCAAGGCAAGTGCCGTGACACCGTAGGTCGATGCTGAATTGACATCGACCTTCGCTTCCAGCAACTCGCGAACTTTGCCCGCATCCCCCTGTCGCGCTGCGTTGAGTAATTGCGTGGACGACGACGGCGACTTCCGTCCTTCGTTTTTCTTTTCTTGCGAATGCAGCGGGCAGATGAAGCTCGCGAGAATCGCAGATCCAAGAACCACAGCAAGAGCGCACGTGTGTCGGTGTTGCATGGGAATCAAACTGCGCGTGTGAAAACTGCAAAAGCAGAAAGAGAAAATCGTCCGTGCGAACAGTGCACGTCAGGATAGCACCATCCGCGGCATTCTAGCCAAGCAACGGCAAGAGTAGAACTCAGGCGATCAGGCCGTTGACTACTTCGCCATGCACATCCGTGAGCCTGAAATCGCGTCCCGCATATCGATAGGTCAGCCGCAAGTGATCCAAGCCGAGCAGGTGCAGCATCGTGGCATGCAGG
>JBJOLO010000407.1:0-5473 GCA_046045565.1 Planctomycetota bacterium
ACGGCACAAAAACCCATGGCCGCAGCAGCACAGATCACCGCAGATTTTAAGGCATAGGCGCGGATCGAGGCGCGGCAGTAGGCCAGGAAATAGCCCACGGCACCGACCCGAATCCGACGAACCGGCAACCCCGCTGGCAGCTTTTCTCTGTCGCACCGGTCAGAACCGACGCACGTGTGCTTCCGTTTCAAAATCACTTCGGCTCCGTAAACTCGTATGCGTCTATTTGCAGCGTCCCATACACATTGTCACCGAACCGCACCTCCATGCGATGCGGTAATCGCCCGCCCTGCAATTCCCGATAATCGTCGAACACAATCTCACACGGATCAACGCCTGACTCCGGGTACATCTCCATTGCCAACAACTTGCCGTCGCGTGGATGGAAATAGAAATGACATTCCAATTCCTTGAATGTCCCGATCATCACCTCACAGAGTTCCGTCTGTCCGGGATACGGCGCGGTTCCATAATAGTACATATCGCCAAATTGACTTGGCGACTCCCGCAACAATCGCTGCCACGCAAACAACGCTAACAGCAAACCGCCCGAATTGGCCGGCTCCAATTGCTCGCTCAGATCTTTTGCCAGTTCGACCGCGGCCAACCCCTTCGGCAGTTTGGCAGTAAGCGTCTGAGCCGCCAAATGAAACTCGGCGTCGCCCTCCATCTTGCCCCGGAAGTTCCATGTCCCTTTGGCAGCAGGCGGAGCATAATTCGCCGTGAATGTGCTCCAAACTCGATTGCGATGCAATTCGTTGAAGAAATAGTTTGTGTAACCCGTCCGCTTCACAATCCATTTTGCCGCCGCTTCGGGGATCGCTGCCTTTTCCGGATTTGGCATCGACTCCGGCATCGGCTCCGGCATCGGCTGCGGTTCTTTCGGCTTGTCGTCAGGCTTTTCAGGCTGGGGCTTTTCAGGCTGGGGCTTGCGACCGGGCGGGCCGCCGGGCCGCTGCGCTGGTCGAGCTTGAACGAGCGTCAACAACTCTTCTTCACTGTGCACGCCCGACAATCGGACAAGGATTTCCTTGCGTTCGCCTCCGCGTCGATACTCGAGCGGAACGCGCCAGCCTTTCGGGAAGATGCCCAGTGCATTCTTGAAGGCGTTGGTGGTGCCAATGGGCCGGCCCGCAAACGAGACGATCTCGTCGTCGAAACGCAAGCCGCGCCGGTACGCGTCAGACGACTCGAGCATGTTCGTCACGATCACGCGTCCCTCTGGATCGCTGGAAACTGTCGCCCCTAACGTGGCGTGGTCGAGCACTCGTCCGCTATGCAGCACGCCCATGAAGTTCTTCAGTTGGTTCACCGAGATGGCGTACCCGACTCCCACATTCACGCGTCCTCGCTTCTCGAACGAACAGCGTCCATTCACGCCGATCAATCGCGCCTCCGCATCAAACAGAGGCCCACCCGAATTCCCCGGGTTGATCGCGGCATCGGTTTGCAGGCAGTCGGCATATTCCAGCAATGTTCCCGCCGGGTACTGATACCGATGCACGCCCGATACAAGTCCGTAACTGACCGTGGGCTGCAGGTCGGTCGCAAGCAAGAACGGATTTCCGACAGCAAAGCACCAATCGCCGACGCGAACTTGATCGCTATCGCCGAGCGGCGTGGCGGGAAAGTCGTTGCGTCCCAAGAGCTTGATCAGGGCCACATCCCCCACCGGGTCGATGCTGACGATCACGGCGTCATACAGTTGACCGTCGGCCATGCTGCACCGCATGTAGTCGCCGCACGGTTGGGTCACATGGAAGTTGGTGAGCGCGTAGCCGTCGGGCGAAATCACCACCCCCGATCCGCCGCCCTTGCCGCTACTCTCGAATACCGACACCGCCGTACGGGACGCCCGCTCGATCGCATCAATTCTCTGCTTTTCAGCGGCAACCACCGAAGGCGGCAAATCAGCAGCACGGATAGCGACCGGCTGCATGCATGCCGTCAGCAATGCCAACAAATATGCCCCGCCTGGAACCACTCTCCCATCGATCGCGAGCCACTTCCCGCTCCTCATTTCGTGATCCTCGCATTGCAGAGGTTCAAGAAGTCGCCAATATCAAGGCCTTCCCCGTAATCCACCAGGATCGTCAATCGCCGGATACCCGAGACATCCAGTGAAAGCTCCACAGGCGACTGTCCGCCATCGACCGTCTCGTCAAACAACGTGCGATTGTCGCCGCTGATTACCAGACGGACATTCCCCGTGTCACCGGCGCGGTCGTCAATCCCGACATTCGCCAGGAACCGTCGACCATCCTTGGGCAGGCGATAAACAACCGATGTCCGACTGCGAAAGGACAGGCCGCGTTCGTAGGAACGACCGCCGAGCACCAACCGTTTTCCGCCGTCAAACGCTTGCCCCTCGGGACCGTTGAACCGATTCAAATTTGCAGAGGCAATTTTGGATTCAATGTACGGCTGCCACTCCAGCGAATCGGGGGTGAGCTCATCGAGAAACTGCGTGTTCGCGACACTGAAATCGAGTCGTCGGATCGACGTCAGCGGCAACTCGGCCGCTACTCCGCCCACCGAGTTGATCGTCACCGCGTCTCCCTTGATCGTCATCGACTTGACGTTCCAACTGCCGCCGAAACTATCCACCAGCCGGCAAAATGCGGACGGGAAGTCGCGCGTTTGCGGTTGAAAGTAGATGAGCCCTTCCAGATTCTCACGGCGCATATCGACCGCGTCACCATCGAGTTCAAACTTGACCTGGTCCGCCGTGACATCTTTGACAATTCCTTCAACTCGATCCAAAACCGCCACCGGACGTTCGTCGGCACCCTTCGCATTTTTGCGAAAGATCACCACGTCGCCCTGCGCCTCACGCTGAAGCAATTCGTTCCAGGACTCGTCGAGCCCCGTTGTACTGCGAAGCCGAACCCATCGAATCAAACGCGTGGCTAATTCCACCTTGCCGCCGTCGCCCGTTCCGCTTTGAGCAAGCTCCATCCGGGCAGTGCCCCGCGCGGCAGTGAATTGCCGGGCGTAGAACTGCGACCCGTCGACCAGTCGCACGACAATCACATTCGCGGGCAATTCCGATACGGCATCCTCCGTGCGTTCGATCGCCTGCAACTGACGCGAGTCAACCGTCTCGACGCCCTTGGCTGTTTCCAGCACCACCTGCTCGCCTTGCACTGCCTGGAGTCGACCCACCATGGCGTCGCCCGATAAGGTCGTGGCGCGAAACTCCGGAGACGCCGCCAGCAACAACGATCCAATGAGCGTGAACCACATGGCTGATCTGCCCGCCTTCCAGACTACTTTTTCATGCCTTCGTGAGCCAACTTGCGGAAGTACTCTTCGATCGCATCGCGGAAATGCGTCGGCAAGTCCTTGGAAATATTTTGCAGCGCCTCCTGCCGTTCCTTCGGAGGTAAATTCCCCCATCCCGACTTGCTGCCGACATTCTTCGGATCGACCTCCCCGGGCCCTTGAACACCGCCGGGGGTACTCTCCTGACGCGGACTGCTGGGCGACGAACTGCCACCGGATGAAGCCTGCTGCTGTTGCTGCTGCTGTTGCTTCTCCAATTCCTCGATCATCTTATCGAGCTTCGCAATGACTTCCTCTTCCTCCGTCCGCACGCGCTTGCCTGCCCGCCCGAACTCCAGCCGTCGGCGAATGTCCTCCATCATGCGTGACACTTCATCCAACGTATCTGGCTTCAGCCCCGCCATGTCCGCTTGCATCAGTTTCGCTACCGTCAAAAACCGACGCGGCACCAAGGCCTCGTTCTGCATCAACATCCGTAAATCCGACAGGCATTCGTTTTTTTGCAGCAATTGGTGATTGCAAACACTGCGATAGAAAAGCAGCGAGGCCGGATCGGCCACGTCACTCACCGGCAACTCCTTGAGTTGCTCGTGTGCCTCGTCGAAAAAATTGTTTTGCACCAGCCAGCGACCATATAGCAGTCGCAGGTTGTTACGCACCACGGGCGGCAACGAAGCCGAGTCCAGCACAGCGAACTTCATCGCCGACGGATTCAATGCGGCCGAGTTTTCCTGCGCCGGAGAAGACTCCGAGTGCACCAGGTTCCACAACTTCCTGGCGTCCTCATCCACTAAAGCCGCCGTGCTCGCAATTCGCTCCAGAACGTCCCGACCGGCCGAAGGCGCTCCGGCCGCCACCCAAATCGCGTCCGCCTCGCGCTTCACCTGCTCCGCGGCTCCCAAGGAGCCCAGCCATGCGTCGACTGCCGAGCGAATCTGTTGTGCGTCCGGAACGGCCCACGAGGCACGACGTTCCAAATCATCTTCCGCCCGGACGGGAACCGCCGCACAGAACGCGGCCCCCATGAGCATCGACACGAACAAGCGCGGAATCGAAAACCCTCGATTTCGAAGCATCACCTGCGTCATTTTGCACCTCGAATCACTTGTTCTTGCCCAACACGATGTCACGCGTAATCTGCTGTATCTTCTCTTCTCGCTCCGCCAGCTTCTCAATCGCTTGCTTCAATTCCGCTTCCGTGGCTTGACCGATCGGGTCATCAAAGTCGTCCAACAATTGAGCATACCGACGCGTGCGACTGTTCACACGCAACTGCAACGATCGAATCATTTTCAATTCAGCAATCTTGTCGACCAGGGGCTGGTCCTGCTGCTGTTGCTGTTGTTGCTGTTGTTGTTGCTGTTGCTGCTGATTCTCCAGATCCTGTTGTGCTTTCTGCAGCGCCTCGATGATCTCCTCCAGCGTCTGAATGATCTCCTCCTCCACACCCTGGGTCACCGAGCCAACCTCGATCCGATCGAGTCGCGATGCGACCATCTCCATGTCGTCGCGCACCTGCTCGACCGTCTCCGGCAACGCAATCGACGACCCTTCTTCTCGCAACAAATTCAACGCCTTATCGGCGTCGTACCCAATGCGACGCTGATCGGAGGCCAAACGCCCCACCAACACCAACACGTCATCGCCGCGCTGATCCTTCGGAATCCGATCCATCCGCTTCGTCGACTCGTACACCACCAACTCCATTTGCAACATCTTGCGGAATCTTCCTTCCAACATCGCAAGCGTTCGCTGCATCTCCTCTTCACGCATCTGGCGGAGAATCCGCTCGAGTTCCGCTTTCGCCTTTTCTAACTCCTCGCGCGCCTTCTCCTGCTGTTCAATCGCTTCCTTCCGCTTCGCCTCGGCAAGCTTTTGCTCGGCCTCGCGCATCCGCTGCTGCGCTTCCTCAATTCGCTTCCGCGCCGGATTCGCGGGACTCTGCGACTGCTGATTTTGATTGGATTGCTTCTGGTCCCCTCCCTTGGACTCCGACTGCTGCCCTTCCTGGCTCTTCCCTTCCTGGCTCTTTCCTTCCGGGTTCTTGCCTTCCTGGTTCTTGCCTTCCTGGTTCTTGCCTTCCTGGTTCTTGCCTTCCTGGTTCTTCCCTTCCTGGTTCTTCCCTTCCTGGTTCTTCCCTTCCTGGTTCTTCCCTTCCTGGTTCTTCCCTTCCTGGTTCTAGCCTTAC
>JBJOLO010000594.1:0-4196 GCA_046045565.1 Planctomycetota bacterium
CAGTCATGTCCTTTCGCGATCAGTGAAGCTCATTTCGAGTGTGGCTACACCGTCAATTGACCCGAGACGGACGTATCGAACGCGAGTGCGCCATCGTCAATCGAGAACGATTGACCGAGCATTCCATGGGGGGTAAGCTTTGCCGCGTTCGGCGAGGAAGTGTTGGCTTGAAAACACGAGCGTATGGGGCGAAAGCCTTTCAATCGCAGTAGGTGGCGACTCGCTGCGACGAGCCGTCAATGGCGTCAAATTGTTATCGATCAAAATGAGCCGGATCATCCTGCGATGCTAAACAATTTATTACAGCGGGCACTTGAGACCGCACCGGATCGGCCAATCCTTGAATGCAATGGTACTTGGAATACCGCTGCCGAACTCGAACAGCGAGCATCGCGGCTGGCGTCGGGCCTGGCGGCGATGGGACTCGAGGAGGGCGATCGGGTGGCCCTTTTGCTGCCGAACTGCACCGAGGCGGTACTTTGCTACCTCGCCTGTTTTCGGATGCGACTGGTGGTGGTGCCTTTGGATTATCAATACCAACCGTTGCAGATCGATTATGCGCTGGGCCAGAGTGGTGCTTCGATCCTGATCGTGAGGCATGAGCGTATTCAAGAACTTGAGGAAGCAGGGGTCCTTCGCGCGAAATTAAAAGTGATTGTGGTGGGTGAAGAATCCCCGGCGGGAGGCCGGCGGGCGTTTGATTCGCTACTCGGTGCTGAGCGTCCGTTACCTTCCGACGTCCCGCCCGACGATACGCCGGCGGTTATGATTTATACGTCGGGAACAACATCTCGCGCTAAAGGTGTTGTGCTTTCCCACGGGGCGATATCCACAGGGATCCGTAAGTATCTCACGCGCGTCACTCTTTCGGTGGATGACGTTACGCTGATCTCCCTGATGATCTCGCGGCCGCTTTCGCTCCGCTGTCAGCTGCTTCCAACGCTATGGGTAGGGGGCCGGGTAAGTTTGCTAGGACGATTTAGCGTGGATGGCTGCATTGCCGCGCTTCGTCGTGCTCCTGCCAAGACGTTTCTATTGCTTGCTCCTTCACCTTTAACGCAGTTAATTTCGAACCCCGACTTCCCTACGTGTGATTTCTCAGGCCTTCGACTTTGTCTTTCCGGTGGCGACCGAGTGCCCACACGGCTATTCGAGTCTTTCGAACGGCTGACGGGTGTGGCGATTACCGAGCAATGCGGTTCGACGGAGACGGGGCCGTATGCCATGAACCCTCCGTTTGGCCGCAAGAAACCCGGCTCCATCGGCCCGCCCGTGCACGGAGTCAATGTGGCGGTGGTGGACGAGAACGGAGCCGATGTGCCGGCAGGCACTGTTGGCGATATTCGGGTCAGCGGCTCCGGAATTATGGACGGCTACTGGAATGACACGTCGATGACTCGAAAGACCTTACAGAAGGGATGGGTCCACACCGGGGATTTGGGTCGATACGACGAGGACGGCTACCTCTGGTTCGTGGGGCGAAAGAAGAACATCATCGTAAACGCTAACAACAAAATTGCTCCTCTCGAAGTGGAGGCGGCATTATCCGAGCACCCGGACGTGCTGGAATCTTGCGTCATTGGCGTACCTCACTCGATCAGCGGCGAGGTACCGCATGCGTATGTTTTGCTCCGCCCCGCTGCCACAATTCAACCCGAGGATCTACGGGCCTTCGCTGCGGGACGTCTCGCCGCGTTCATGGTGCCTGCCGAGGTGCGGGTCATTGCCGAAATGCCGTACAAAGGGCCAGGCAAGATCGACCGCGAGCTGCTGCGAATGCGCGCGATCACCGCTGCCCTGATCGAAAAAGTGCCGTTCTTCAAAAACGCCAGCGGTGACTTCCTTCGCGACTTGATCCCACGACTGGATGCACGGCAATTCGCACCGGGTGAGACTCTGGTGCATGAAGGCGACGTGGGGGACGAGATGTATTTTCTCACGAAGGGGCAGGCAGAGGTCGTGCGAGGTAATTCTCCACGACCCCTCACCGTCTTGCGCGAGGGCTCGTTCTTCGGCGAACTCGCTATTCTCCGAGATGCTCCCCGTGCCGCTACGGTCCGGGCCTTAACCGACCTCGAGGTCTACGCGCTCCGTCGAGATGCCGTTCTGCAATTGGCCAGTAATCATGCGGACTTCGATCGATACCTGAGGGCAGCGGCACTGGAGTACGCGAACCCGAAGCAGGTAGCAGGTAACTGAACCCCCTTGGCACTTGGCTCAATCGATTTCTCGACTGTCCCGCTGCACAACGATGATCCTGGGCCGACAACAACGCGTGGACGACCGAGAAGTTGGTTGACGAACTATCGATGTGCGGCGCTTTGTATCCTCTGGCAAACGCATTCCCGCGCGACTCACAGGTGCTCGTCGTTGCCGCGCGTGAATGGGACAGGTAGCCTTCGTCCTCTTCGTTTGCTTCGTGGTAAAAAAACGATCAGCGAGTTTGTTGCGAAAACTTCATTGACGATGGCGATGAGGGGCCGCTGGGTTCGTTGCCGCCTCAACGCCATGCCCTTCGCGCTATCGACAACTCACAGCATACCGCAACGAAGATTCACCATAGTACGTTTTCTCAACGTATGTGGAAGTTGTGGTTTCACGACCTTAGCGGAATAACAGCGGTGCAAAGTGGTAGAGGTCGATCTTCCAGACTTTGAAGTCATGTCCGCCGTCGGTATGAACGTGCCAGATGTGCGGCACTTTCTTTGCGTCTAACGACTCGTGGAATCCTCGACTGATCCCCATCAGCCCGTCTTTATCGCCGCATGATAGCCAGAGCAGTCGCAGTTTCATGGCGACACTCGACGCATCGTTCACCAGTTCGTCCGCCTTCTTCGTGTTGGGTGCGGACGAAAACCCGCCCACCCAGGCGAACGTGTCCAGGTGGCGCAGTCCGATATTGAGCGACTGGCCCCCGCCCATCGACAGTCCGGCCAGGGCGCGCGACTCGCGCGCGGACTTGACCGGGTACGTCTTCTCGATGAACGGGATCAAGTCGACGAGCAGGTCTTTCTCGAACGCGGCGAACGCGGGCGACTGTTTCGGGATCGGGTCACGCGGCGACAGGTCCTTCGCCGCGCGGCCATTCGGCAGGACGACGATCATCGGCACCACCTTCTTGTCGGCGTAAAGATTATCGAGGATCACGTCAGGCGAACCGCGGCGCGCCCACTCGTTCTCGTCGCCGCCGATTCCGTGAAGCAGGTAAAGAACGGGATACTGCTGATCCTTGGTGTAGCCGGGCGGAGTGTAGACCTGCGCCTTGCGCTTGATGCCAACGGTCGTCGAGTTGTACTCGACCGCTTCGAGCTTGCCGCGTTCGATGCCCTCACGGCGAACATCAAACCCCTTCGAGGGTGCAGGAAACATTTCGGCATTTCGATCTTGCTGCTGTCCCTGTGCTGCCAGATTCAGGCCGCTCATGATAGAAAGGATTGTTAGCACGCATCGAAGCATTTGACACCTCGTGAAGAACTCGTGAAGAAGTGGCGTTGGATGTTTCAGGTCTCGGCGGTCGATTGTGGCAGTATTGCTCTGCATTCGCCACTCCGGGCCTGGTATACCCACGTCAACAGCAATACGATTCAGTGGCAGTCGTGTCAGTGGCAGTCATGGGCTGATGTGAAGGTTGACTTCGCAACGGACAGGTAACGTACCTAGATGCACTCAGTGATCTCGTCGCCCATTACGAAGACGTGCATCATGCGATTCAGCCCGCATCCGACGCTGAGATGCTGCGTCATTTACTCGATTCCAAAGGCGTCACGCAGGCACAATGGAGCCACGCGTCGGGAATCGCCAAGTCCACGATCTGGGAGGTTCTGGCGGGAAAGAAGCCGCTCAGTCGTCAGATGATTCGCAAGCATGACTGAAAAAAGCAACCATGCTGGTAGAGCATCGTCGAACCCGAAATTACCGCGAAGCGGCGAGCATTTTGGCGGATTTGCGCGATGCAATCGGTGGTGGAGAGGGCAGCAGGATCGCCGGCAGACATGCAACAAGCTTGGCCAAGATGTTTCCAGCACTGAATGTGCTGAAATCATCCTTGCGAAAGCGCGGATTGCTGGATTCGTGGGCTTGCATTGTTTGGTTGCAATTAAGGAATCCAGTAGGGTATTTTGTGCGGGTCTGCTTGAACTCTTTTCAGGAAAACCGAGCCGAATATGTCCAAGGCAAAACAACCATCGCCAAGTGCG
>JBJOLO010000501.1:0-3145 GCA_046045565.1 Planctomycetota bacterium
CGGCCTTACGGAATTCATGCGATTGAACGGAACGCCCGTTCCCGAACCGGAACCGGTCGCGGCCACGACGGAGAACCTCGCCAAACTGCAAGCCTGGGTCGATCGCGTTCAGATCGAACCGTGGACCAATCCGTTTGAGGCAGTCGAGTTCGCCTTGAGACTCTCACCGGACGCGATTTTTCTGTTGTCTGACGGCGAGTTCACTGACAACGGCCGCACGATGCGCTATCTGAAAAACCGAAACGTGTTGAAAGCATCGGGGGAACCTCGACGCCCTCGCGTCGCGATTCACTCGATCGCCTTCCACAGTCGCGATGGCGAACCGGCACTCAAGACGATCGCCGCTGATTCCGGCGGCACATTTCGATTTGTCCCGCCTCCTCATGTAATTGTGCGACATCGCTAATCCCAGTCGATCTGAACGGAGGCGCCATGATCGTTGGCGCCGAACAGTTCAGTCCGGATCGCGGATCTCGTAAATGGTCCCCTGCCACTCGAAGATCGCCCGACCCTCGATGGCAAGGTACTTCGCGGCTTGCGTGCCCAATTTGTCGATTAGTGCAAAGTACTGGTCGCTGTAGCGTTGGATGGCCACCGCCTGCTTTTCCTGTTCGGGGGTCACGTTCGAATCGACCCAGCGTTGCGATCGCAGGAAAAATGTCTTGGCTCCGACGGACTGCACGGTGCGCACTTCGACTTCCCGATCGGAGTCTGCGCTCTTGAATTTGGCACCGACTCCGCCGCCGGGTGCGGCAGCCGCCCGCTGCAACATTCCCTTGTCAGCTCGCAGTCCCAAACCGCCAGCTCCCGACGCGGCATCAAGTGATTCCAAGGCCCGTCGCGTCGCCTCGCGCGCCGCGCCGGCCTGCAACATCTCGGGGCGATCGTCGGCCAGGAACGACGTGTACGGCGTAAGAATCCCGTGACGCTTCGAAAGCGCGACCAGTTCGTCGATTAACTCGCTGTTCTTCCCATGCAAGTCGATCTGGTCAATGATCTCCCCAACACGCCGCATGGCCCAGATCTTGGCGATGAATGCCAGGCTTTCATCGGGCGACGACTCGACGAGCTGAGCCGGAAAACTGAACGCTTGCGGTTGGCCTTCCACCGTACCGGCGACGGTAACCTTCGCGGCGCCGGACTTGCGGTATCGGCCGGCCAGTACAAGCTGGTCGCCTGCAAACAGATCATAAGCCTGCTTCGGATAAACGCGATTGACCGCCTCGCCCTGCTCCACATTGGCCCCGTCCACATCAAACTTGAAACTCACATTGGTCAACGCCGGAGCGCCAATCCGATTGTAGAGACGACTTACGTGCGACTCGATATCCTCGTTCGGCCGAACGTACTCGCTTTGACCGAATCCGTTGCGCGCTAGTTTGTCCAGCAGCCGGCTGTTCACATCGTAGCCAACCCCAAACGTAAAGATCCTCGCGCGTACTTTGTTGTGCTCCTGTGCGTTGACCGCAATCTGCGCCTCCGCCGTCACGCCAACCGTCGGCAACCCGTCCGTGAGGAACAGCAGATAATTCGGGCGGCTTGCGTCCGTCAAATGATGCAGCGCTGTCTTCATCGCGCCGTCGATATTCGTACTCCCGCCAGCGTACATTCCCTCTACAAACCCCAGAGCCGCTTTGCGGCTTTCTTCATCGTAACGCTGCATTTCGGGACGAAAGCTTTCCACCTCGGTGTCATACGCAACAATGTTGAACAGATCACCTTCGCGAAGGTTGTTGAGCACAAACCGTAGCGCACCTTTGGCCTGCTCAATCTTCTTGCCACTCATGCTCCCCGATCGATCCATCGCGATCACGACATTCTTCTTCAGAATCTGGTCGGGGACCTTCTTGATTTCGGGACTCACCAAAAGCAACAGGTACCCCTCGTCTCCGCCAGCCGGACGGTAACTCAACACCCGCGCGGCAAGGGCATCGGATCCAACGTCATACATCAGCCGGAAATCGCTGGCTGGGATCTCTTGTGAAGTCTGAAAGGAAACCAGCGCCTGCTGATCGCCTGTCCGCTTGATGTCGATCGCGTGCGTGGGGCTGTAGATATTCTTGAGCGGCACTTGGCTTTGAATATTCACCCGACACTCCAGCTTCTCCACAGGCTTCGCTGAGTATCGGGCAGTGCTCATCGGAAACAGGAATTCCGTCAAGCCACCCACCTTGCGGCACACCTGAGTGTATCGCAATGTCACAGTGCGTTGCGCGCCCGGTGGAATGGGGAAAACACTGGTCTTGAACATCCCCGTTCCGATCCACTCCAACAGCGCCGGATCCTGATTGCGGCGAATGTAGCCTTCGTAAATCCGTCGAGCCTCCGTAGCGTCCAGCAGTTTCGCCTCGTATTCCTTGCCATCGACCATGAATGTCAGGCGATCCACTGCGCCGTCGTAGGGCAACGGAAAAACAAAACTCGCCTCAATTGCAACGCTCCCCGTATTCGCGAAAGTCTGTGTTACCTGCACCTTGGCCAACTGATCGTTCAGATTGGCCTCGAAGGTGAGCTCCTTGATCTGATACGTCTGCGGTGGTGCCGGACGCGGCGGCGGGACAGGCGGATGAATGATCGGAGGAATCGGCCTGGGCAAGCGAAAAGCATGGTCAGGACGATCGTCTATCAGAAAGCCTTGCGCCCACGCGAATGTGGGGACCAGCCCGATCACGAGGAAAACCCACCAACTGACCCGTGATGCTAGCGACGTTACGCGTCTCATCGTTGTTCCCCTCATTTCCGTTAAGCCGTCATCCCTTGTGCTCTGGCCGTTACGCTCTTCCTGTTACGCTCTTCCTGTTACGCTCTTCCTGTCGCGCTCTCGTGACGAAGCAACCTTACGGGGCCGAGTCATCACGCGCATTGGCCAAACCCTTTGACGCTCTGGGAGCAAATCTGGTTCCCGATTGTCAAAAAGTGCCCTCCGCGTGCCTGCCTGCCAGGTCGTCATGACTGAAAGCTTGATCATTTTAGGACAGGTTTTCCCCGAAGCGAACAACCGCATCGTTTGGCTCGGGCAAGCAACAACCTTTTCTGATAGGGAGCACGCTGTGGGCGGGAGCGGCATGGACTGCCCCCGCGTTTGCAGTCCGCGCTTGCAGTCACCCACCTGAACTTGGCAAGCTACGCAATCTGGCTGGTGCTA
>JBJOLO010000515.1:0-19021 GCA_046045565.1 Planctomycetota bacterium
GCCAATCGCGATCGCCTCATCGGCCATCGCAACGTGCAGTGCGTCACGGTCTGCATCCGAGTACACCGCGACCGTTGCGATGCCCATGCTCCGCGCCGTTCGAAGGATGCGGCAGGCGATCTCGCCGCGATTTGCGATCAAGATTTTGCGGAACATCGATGCGGCAGTCCGTTGCGAGTTAAAGGGGGATATTGCCGTGCTTGCGCCAAGGATTCTCCAGACGCTTGGTGCGCAGCATGGCCAGCACTCGGCAGAGTCTCGCGCGCGTATCGCGAGGCATGATCACGTCATCGACATAGCCGCGATGACTCGCAATGAACGGATTCGCGAACTTCACGCGATATTCCTCAGTCAATTCGGCAATCCTCGCTTGGTCATCGCGATCATTCCGAAAGATGATCTCGACCGCACCTTTGGAACCCATCACCGCGATTTCCGCACTCGGCCAAGCCAGATTCATGTCACCGCGTAGATGCTTGGACGCCATCACATCGTAAGCACCGCCGTACGCTTTCCGCGTGATCAGCGTCACCTTCGGCACCGTCGCTTCTGCGTAAGCGTACAACAGCTTCGATCCGTGCTTGATGATTCCGCCATATTCTTGAGCCGTCCCGGGGAGGAACCCCGGAACATCGACGAGCGTTACGATCGGAATACTGAAGCAATCGCAAAACCGCACGAACCGGGCAGCTTTGATGGAACTGCGGATATCGAGACAGCCCGCAAGATGCAGCGGTTGATTGGCAACGATACCGATGGTGTGACCATCCATGCGAGCCAAACCCACGACGACATTTTTTGCATAGTCCGGTTGCAGTTCGAAAAAATCGGACTCATCCACCATTTTCACAATCAGCTCTTTGATGTCGTAAGGCTGGTTCGGCTGTTGGGGCACGAGCGTATCGAGCGACGGTTCACGACGATCGATCGGGTCGGACGATGAGCGACGAGGCGGCGGTTCGCGATTGCTCGACGGCAGGAAGTCCATCAAGCGTCGCACCATCAGCAGTCCTTCGATATCATTTTCGAATACCCGGTCCGCAACGCCCGACTTTGTCGAGTGCGTCATTGCGCCGCCGAGTTCCTCATGGGTCACGGTTTCGTGCGTCACCGTTTTGACCACATCGGGGCCGGTGACGTACATGTACGAACTGTTCTTGATCATGAAGATGAAGTCGGTAATCGCCGGCGAGTACACGGCTCCACCCGCGCACGGCCCCATGACCACCGAAATCTGAGGTACCACGCCCGAGGCCAGTACGTTCCGCTGAAAAACTTCGGCGTAGCCCCCGAGCGACGCAACACCTTCCTGGATTCGCGCGCCGCCGGAATCATTGAGCCCAATCACCGGGGCGCCAACCTTGAGCGCGTGATCCATGATCTTGCAGATTTTCTCGGCGTGAGCTTCCGACAGCGAACCGCCGAAAACGGTGAAGTCCTGGCTAAAAACAAACACCACTCGGCCGTTGATTCGCCCGTAGCCCGTCACAACTCCATCGCCGGGAACTCGCTGCTGGTCCATCCCAAAGTCATTGCAGCGATGCTCGACGAACATATCCCATTCTTCGAAGCTGTCGGGATCGAGCAACACTTCCAAGCGTTCTCGCGCGGTCAGCTTCCCCTTCGCATGTTGCGCATCGATCCGCCGTTGACCGCCGCCAAGCAAGGCGGCCGCCCGTTTCGCTTCTAATTGCCTGATGATTTCCTGCATGACTCAACCCTCTGCCTCCCCGCCGCATAGAATAAACGACAGACACGATCTTGGGACAGAGCGTTAACGGGAAGATTCCGCAGTCCTGCCTTTTGCTTTTTTGGTTTCCTCGGGGGTAGGGGGCAGTCTATAATCAGGTCACGCAAATCGTGACCATAATCGCGTGATAGACTGGGGATCCATTCGCATGCACACGCCGCCAGGGAGCAAAACCCAGCGGATCCACCGCAGCCATGGCGATGCCAAGCGGCACTCGTCACCGGTGGAGACGCTTGATGGTGAGCAATGCGTACAGGAAGAACGGTCCCTGAAAGAGTCTGTTCTACACCACCTGCACTACACGCTTGCCCGACAGCGTCTCGAGGCAACCGAACACGATTACTACGTCGCACTCGTCCACGCCATCCGCGAGCGGCTCATCGCGCGATGGATTCGAACCCAACAGCGATATCTGGCCGAGAACCGCAAACGCGTTTATTACTTGTCGATGGAGTACCTGACCGGCCGCACGCTCTCCAACGCACTGATCAATTTGGGGCTGTTTGAAACCTGCACGAAGGAACTGGCCGAACTCGGCATCGAACTCGACCAACTTCTGGCCGCCGAGTGGGAAGCCGGTTTGGGCAACGGGGGCCTGGGACGACTGGCAGCCTGCCTGCTCGATTCCATGGCGACGCTTGGCTTACCCGCATGCGGGTATGGCATCCGCTACGAGTTCGGAATCTTCCACCAGAAGATTGAAAACGGTTACCAGGTTGAGGTGCCCGACAACTGGCTGCGGCTCGGCAATCCCTGGGAGGTGGCCCGCCCAGAGGATACGTTCCAAGTGCAATTCTACGGAACGGTTCGCCAGATTATCGACAGCAGTGGCCGGCAGCAGTTTGAGTGGGTGCCGGGCGAGGATGCGCTGGCCATGGCCTACGACATGCCGATCCCCGGCTACCAAAGCGACACGGTCAATACCCTGCGACTATGGGCCGCCACCTCGTCGCACGGATTCAATCTCCTGGACTTCAATCGCGGCGATTACGTCGCGGCAGTGGAAGAACTCAGCCGCAGTCGAAACATTTCCCGAGTGCTCTACCCCAACGACAATTGCTTTCTCGGCAAAGAACTGCGACTCAAACAGGAATACTTCCTCGTCTCCGCCTCGTTGCAAGACATCATCCGACGCTACAAGAGAACGCACGCCGATTTTCGGGAATTCTCAGACAAGATCGCGATCCAACTCAACGACACGCATCCCACACTGGCCATCCCGGAACTGATGCGGATCCTGATCGACATCGAGCAATTATCCTGGGAGGACGCTTGGTCCACTTGTGTGGCGACATTCGCGTACACCAACCACACGCTGCTACCGGAAGCACTCGAGCAGTGGTCGGTGGAATTACTGGAACGTGTTCTGCCTCGTCACTTGCAAATTATCTATGAAATCAACTCGCGATTCCTGCAGCAGGTCAAACACCTGCACCCGGGCGATATCGATCGCTTGCGGCGCATGTCGCTGGTTGTCGAGGGCGACAATCGTAGCGTTCGCATGTCGCACCTCGCCGTCGTTGGTTCCCATGCAGTCAACGGCGTATCACAACTGCACTCGGAACTGTTGCGCCGGCAGGTGTTTCGCGACTTTGACGAGTTCTTCCCCGAGCGATTCTGCGCAACAACCAATGGCATCACACCGAGAAGATGGCTGAAACTGGCCAATCCGCGTCTTGCCGACCTCATCACCGAATATATCGGTGACGGCTGGATACGCGATTTGTCGCAACTTGAGTCCCTTGCGCACTATGCGCACAACGAAGAGCTTGCCAGCAAATGGCAAGCAGTTAAACGCAACAACAAATTACGACTCGCCAAGCGCATTCACGCCGAACAGGGAATCGACATCTCGGTCGATTCGCTCTTCGACTGCCATGTCAAACGCGTGCATGAATACAAACGGCAGATGCTGACCCTTCTGCACATCATCGTCATGTACAACGCGATCCGCGCCGGCAACCGCGATGCCCATCCACCTCGCACCGTGCTAATCGCCGGCAAAGCCGCGCCGGGCTACGACATCGCAAGGTTGATGATCAAGCTAATCAACGATGTAGCCGAGGTAGTCAACCACGACCCGGCAACTCGGGACTTGTTGAAGGTCGTCTTCCTTCCCAACTACAACGTCTCGCTCGCGGAAGTCATCTTCCCGGCAACGGAACTGTCCGAGCAAATCTCCACTGCCGGCACCGAAGCATCCGGTACCGGAAACATGAAAGCGATGCTCAACGGCGCGTTGACCATCGGGACACTCGATGGAGCCAATATTGAAATCCTCGAAGCGGTTGGTGATGAACACATTTTCATTTTCGGCATGACCGCCGAGGAAGTCGAGCGAACACGGGCTCAAGGACAGGATCCGCGAGCGATCTGCCGCTCGATCCCCGCACTGCAGGAGGCGGTCGACATGATTGCCTCAGGATTCTTTTCCTCGGGCAATCCTCAGACCTATGAGCCGATCCTTGATTCCATTTTCGAACAAGGCGACCGCTACATGGTATTCGCCGACTTCGCCGATTATCTGGCATGCCAACAACGCGTGGCCACGACTTGGCTTGACCCGAGGCAGTGGACAAGCAAATCGATCATCAACGTCGCACGTGCTGGCAGATTCTCGAGCGATCGCACCGTCCTTCGCTACGCCTCGCAAATCTGGGGCCTTTCCGTAGACGGTCACCCCACCGTGCCCCAGAGCCCGCTGTCGTAACACTCCCGCGGCTTCGAATCGGGCACCGCTGGCTCGCCGTGATGAGCCCGAATCGAAACGTAGCCTTGCTCCTGTTGCGCCCGCCTTCCGTCAAGCGGCATGTGTTCGCCCGCAGGACGTCTCTCGGTCAGTGCGGCTCGCAACCTAAATAGGGTGCGTCACTCAAGATGTTACCGAACTGGTTTGGTCGAGATTCATGAAGATGAACCACGCTCCCACCGCGATGAACGCGAATCCGACCAGATAGTTCCAGCGGAACGGCTCGCCCAGGTACCACGTGGAAAAGCCGGCAAACATCGACAGCGTGATCACTTCCTGAATCGTCTTCAATTGCGCTGTCGACATGCCCGACACCGCACCGATCCGGTTCGCCGGCACCTGGAAGCAATACTCAAAAAAAGCGATGCCCCAGCTCGCCAGAATCACGAGCCATAGCGGCGAGCTCTTATGATTCTTCAGGTGACCATACCAAGCGAACGTCATAAAGAGATTGGAAATAATCAACAGAACGATCGTCGGCAGTTTCATGACGGGACCTCGTTATCCGCTGCGGCGTGCAGCAAGCAAACAGGAAATTGCGATCGTCTCCTCGACCACAACCTTTAGCCAAACGGCGCTGTCCAAACGGCGCTGTCCAAACGGCGCTGTCCAAACGCCCCTGTCCGAACGGCGTTGCCGAACGCGGCCGTGAATTCGGATGGGTAATAGCCGAACCAATGCGTCCTGATCAAGCCAGAAAACGTTCGAATTCCTCGGGCATCGGCAGTTCGTACCGACAGGTTTCACCGGATCGCGGGTGCTCGAAAGCCAGAATCGCTGCATGCAATGCGATCCGCCGCGCTCGCCAGCGGGTATGCGTGGCTAACTCGTGCTCGTATCGCTCGTCGCCCAGGATCGGATGCCCCGCCTCGGCAAAATGAACACGAATCTGGTTGCGGCGTCCCGTTTCCAATCGCACCCGTACCAAGGTCGCATCGGCCATCACGCGCTCGACTTGATAATGCGTGATCGCAAGTTCGCCCTGGCTCGCATCGTCGGTGGAATATCGCTTCAGCGACTTGTTGGTTGCAAGGTAGCTTCGAAAGGTACCGCTCTCCGTTTGAAGCCTGCCAGCGACAATCGCAAGGTACTCCCGCTCCGGTAGATGAGCTTCAAACTGCCGACGCAGTTCGCGGTGGGCATCGTCGTGCTTTGCAAACACCAGCACACCGGACACACCTCGATCCAACCGGTGCACGGCCTGCACGCGCGTTCGTCGACCGCGATTCGCCTTCGTGAGATAGTCCGATATCCGCTGGATCAACGTATTCGGCTCGCGGTTCGGCGAAGGGACCGTCAGCCATTCGGGCGGCTTGTTCACCACAATAATATCCTGGTCTTCAAACAGGATATCGAAGCCCAGATATCGGGGCGGCTTCTTGTTAGGCGAGTAACGCTGATGCAAGTCGTACTGCAATTCCACAACGTCACCGAGCTGCAACCGCTGCCACGGGGCTGAACAGGGCTGGCCATTGATTCGTACGCAGCCCTTGTCGAACAGCCCCACGGTCTGCCGTCGGGATGTACCGGCAAGCGATTGGACGGCCCGATCCGCCTTCCAAAGCTCCTCGGGGACTTGGTCTGTAATCGCCAGCGTTCTTGTGGTGATAGTCACGCATCCAATTATCCTCACTCCGAGCCGCTCGAACAGGGCAGGGGACCCGCTCTCGCATCCCGACGAACATCCTCCCCGAATGACCAAACTTTGCTATGCTGTTCGGCTTCGATCGTCCTATTCGTCAGCCACGCCGGCTCCGGAAGCGGCTTCGAGGTCGGCCCCCAATCGATACCCCAGTTCGGTATCTCACCCATTCAATCCAAGTGAGGCATTTTCCCATGCTAGTGCGATGCGGTTCGTATTTCGACCTTGATCGAGCCCGAATGGGCAGACTGGCTTGCGTGGTCACTTCCCTCATGGGTCTGCTTTTCACCAGCACTTGCCTGGGCCAGGAAAAAGCGTCCACCTCGAATTCTTCAACGGAGAAAAATGCAATGCTTGCGCCTTGGACGGGCCCGTTTGGCGGCGTACCGCCGTGGCACCTCGTTCGCCCCGAAGATTTCAATGCATCGTTCGACGCGGCGATCGCGGAAGCCGAGTCCGATGTCCAGAAAATTGCCGACAGCACGGAACCACCTACGTTTGAAAACACCATCGTGGCCATGGAATCGGCGGGGCTGACCTTGGAGCGTTTGCAGACCTTGTTCGGCGTTCACACGTCAAACCTGAACGTGGGTCCGATCCCGGACATTGAACGGCAAGTCGCACCGAAACTTGCCGCGCACTCCGATCGCATCTATCAAAACGCCAAGCTCTTCGCGCGGATCGAAAAAGTGTACGAAGCCCGCAAGACGCTAAAGCTGAACACGGCGCAGATGCGACTGGTCGAAGATCGCTATCGCGAATTCGTACGACGCGGAGCCCGGCTGAACGCCGAGCAAAAAGCCCAGCTCTCCCAGATCAACAATCGACTGGCAAGCCTGTTCACCAACTTCAGCCAGAACATGCTGGCTGACGAGCAGGGGTACGTGATTTGGATCGAGAAGAAAGAAGATCTGAAGGGGCTGCCCGAAAGCACCATCGCGGCCATGGCAAACGCTGCGAAGACGCGTGGCAAGGAGGGACAGTGGGCCATTACCAACACGCGCTCATCGATGGACCCATTCCTCACCTATGCGGAAAATCGCAAGCTCCGCGAACAGGTATGGCGCACCTACTACAACCGTGGTGACAACGGGGACGCGAAAGACAACAACGCGATCATCTCGGAGATCCTCAAACTGCGGGCCACGCGCGCGAAACTGCTCGGGTTCTCCACGCATGCCCACTGGCGTCTCGAGCCGCAGATGGCGAAGACGCCGGAGGCGGCGATGGAACTGATGATGAAAGTCTGGCCTAAAGCCGTCGCACGCGTTCGCGAGGAAGTTGCCGAGATGCAAAAAATCGCGGATAGCGAGAAGGCTGGCATTACGATTGAACCGTGGGATTACCGTTTCTACGCCGAAAAGGTTCGCAAAGCCAAGTACGATCTCGACTTCAACGAAGTGAAGCCGTACATGCAAATGGAGCAGCTCCGCGAAGGAATGATGTGGGCTGCCGAACAATTGTACGGCCTGAAATTCCGCCCGCTAAAGGACCTGCCGGTCTTCCATCCCGATGTGCGAGTGTGGGAAGTGACCAACTCGGCCGGAGAACATGCCGGGCTCTGGTACTTTGACCCGTACGCCCGCGAAGGCAAGCGCAGCGGCGCATGGATGACCGCCTACCGCAAGCAGCAGACGCTCCGAGGAACCATCTCACCGATTGTTTCCAACAACTCCAACTTCGTGCCCGGCTCGCCAGGCGAACCGACGCTGATCTCATGGGATGACGCCAACACGCTGTTCCATGAGTTCGGACATGCTCTGCACGGGCTGGTATCGCAGGTAACCTATCCGTCGCAGTCAGGCACTTCCGTTGCACGGGACTATGTCGAATTTCCCTCGCAACTCAACGAGCACTGGATGACCACGCCGGAAGTGCTCGATCGCTTTGCCGTCCATGTCAAAACAGGGAAGCCGATCCCTGCTGAACTGGTCGCCAAGTTAAAGCGTGCTGCGACCTTCAATCAGGGGTTCGCGACGGTCGAGTACCTCTCCAGCGCGCTGATCGACATGAAAGTGCACTTGATGGGCGACGTCGACATCGATCCCGACGCATTCGAGCGCGACACGCTCGGGGCGCTGGGAATGCCCAAGGAAATCGTCATGCGACACCGCATGCCGCATTTCGCGCACATCTTCTCGAGCGACTCGTATTCCGCCGGCTATTACAGCTACCTGTGGTCCGATGCGCTCACTGCCGATGCGGCCGAAGCGTTTGACGAAGCGGGAAGCTACTACGACAAGTCCGTCGTCAAGCGGCTCCGAGAAAACATCATGTCGGTCGGAAACACCATCGATCCGGCAGACGGGTTCCGCGCCTTCCGTGGTAGGGACGTCGACACCAGGGCTCTGCTGCGAAAACGCGGATTCCCGGTCGATGGCAAATAGTCATGGTTAGCCTGTGCAGACGCCGTCACCGCATGAACCTCATGTCTTGGTCCTTGCAAACGTCGTTTTCCTGACGCCGGTTTGACGCTGCGCCGTGTGATTCCACACAGAACGCTCTGGCCAGATCGGCCCGAGCGGCTACATTACCCTGAACCTCGGGGAGCTTCTCGATGCCAACGCTTTCCGTCAGCGAATCTCGCATCCACGCTGCCGTTCTGCTCGCCGCAGAACTTCAACGACGGGCCACCGAACTGCAGTCGCCGTCAGAGCGGAAGCAACAAGCCGAACTCGATCGGATGCTTCGCAATCCGAACGACAAAGCCACGCTGGTTCAGCTGACGGACCAGGCGTTTCGTTCCCATGTCGCCGCCCGGACCGCCGAGCAGTTTACGCATATCCTGGATGTCCAAGGCATCCCGCGATTTTTTAGCCCGTTGGATCAGGCCCTGCTGCGGGGCTTTCAGACGTTCGGAGGCTGGCTCCCGAGCGTCACGGTTCCACTCGTTCGTGCTCACCTGCAACATGAAACGGCCAACGTGGTCTTACCTGCCGAACCCGAACTGCTGCGCGAGCACCTCGCAGCACGCAGCGGGCAGGGTGTGCGGATGAACTTGAATTTCCTCGGCGAGTCGTTGATGGGTGAGGAGGAAGCCCATCATCGCCTCAACAAGTATCTTCATGCGCTGCAGACGCCTGAAGTCGAGGTCATGTCGGTCAAGATCTCGACGATCTACTCCCAAATCGCGCCGATCGCACGCGAGTTCACCCTGCGACAACTCTGCGATCGCTTGGAGCTTTTGTATCGCGAAGCAGCTCACGTCCGCTATCGACGGCGCGACGGCAGCGAAGTGCCCAAATTCGTGTATCTCGACATGGAAGAATATCGCGACCTGGACCTCACCGCTCAGGCGTTCATGCGAACACTGAGTCGCCCCGGTCTGGAGCACGTTCGAGCCGGAATCGCGCTGCAGGCCTATATCCCCGACTCGTTCTTGATGCAGCAGCGGATCACCGAGTGGTCTAAGCAACGCGTTGCCAACGGCAGTTCACCGGTGACGATTCGCATCGTGAAAGGGGCCAACATGGAAATGGAGCGAATCGACGCCGCGCTCCATGATTGGCCGCAAGCTCCCTACCGCACCAAACTGGAGACCGACGCCAACTATAAACAAATGCTGCACTACGGACTGCATCCCGAGAACCTCGCCGCGGTGCGTATTGGAATTGCCTCGCACAACTTGTTCGACGTGGCATACGGGCTTGTGCTGGCAGCAGAGGTCCAGGCCGAAGACCATGTGCAATTTGAAATGCTCGAGGGGATGGCCAACCACCAGCGTCGCGCACTACTGGAAAAAACCACATCGTTGCTGCTCTACGCACCGGCGTGCCTCAAAGAGGAATTCCTCAATGCGATTGGCTATTTGATCCGCCGCCTCGACGAAAACACCGGCCCCGAGAATTTCTTGGGACATGCATTCCGACTGCAACCCGACAGCGGCGATTGGCAAATGCTCGAACAGGGGTTCCGCCATGCGTTCGTCGCGCCCATCGGCAACGAACCGCAACGACAGCAGAATCGGCTGACCGAGCGTTTCGACCAGCCTCGCACGGAGATGGAACTCGACCATTTCCACAATGAGCCCGACACCGATTGGTCACTGCCTCAGAACGGCGTCTGGGCAGAGCAGATCGTTCAGCGCGATCTTGCGTCGCTGCAATCGCACGTGATCCCGGTCGTTGTAGATGGCCAGGAATTACGGGAGCTGGATTTGCGGGACTGCCGGAATCCATCGCAACCCGACCGATCACTTTGCCGCCATGCCCTCGCAGACTCGAAGCAGGTGCAAGCGGCTGTTGAATGCGCCCGACTCGATCCCGATGGTTGGCGAAGCATGTCGGTGGACGCGAGAAACACGGTGCTCGGCCGAGCGGCGCAGGAGCTCCGGCGAGCTCGAGCGGATTTGCTTTGGGCAGCCATGCTGAACGGCGGCAAGCTTCTCACCGAGGGTGATCCGGAAGTTTCCGAGGCAGTCGATTTCGTGGAGTTTTACCGATCTTCAGCTCGAGCATTTTTCGAAATGTCGACGATCCGTGCCGAGGGATGTGGCGTGGTGGTCGTGGTTCCGCCATGGAACTTTCCGATCGCCATTCCCTGCGGCGGCATCGCAGCCGCCTTGGCAGCCGGAAACAACGTGATCGTCAAACCGGCTTCGGATACGGTGCTGGTTGCGTGGGAATTATGTCAGTGCTTCTGGCGTGCCGGCATCTCGCGACGCGTGCTGCAATTCCTTCCGTGTCCGGGGCGAGGAGCCGGCAGCGATTTGGTGAGTCATCCCGACGTGGCGGCAGTCATCTTCACCGGCGGAACCGAAACCGCGCTGAATATGCTCGCTCGCAAGCCCGATATGCGACTCAGCGGTGAGACCGGCGGTAAGAATGCGACGATCGTGACGGCACTGTCAGATCGTGAACTTGCAATCAAGCATGTCGTGCATTCGGCATTCAGCCATTCCGGCCAGAAATGTTCTGCGACGTCGCTGTTGCTGCTGGATGCCGAGATTTACGACGACCAGGGATTCAAGCGGATGCTATGCGACGCCGTGCGCAGCTTGCGAGTCGGTCCCGCATCCGATTTGTCCGCCCGAGTCGGGCCGCTGATTCGTCCACCCTCCGATGCACTCGAACAAGGTCTCAAGACGTTGGAGCCCGATGAAAGTTGGGCGGTGATGCCGCAGCGGATTGGCGACAATCCTTATCTCTGGTCGCCCGGAATCAAGTACGGCGTCACTCCCGGCAGTTCAACGCACTGCACCGAATTCTTCGGTCCGCTGCTGGGTGTCATGCGTTTCACCGCCCTGTCCGAAGCGATCGACTTGGTGAATGCAACGGGTTACGGCCTAACCAGTGCAATCCACAGTCTGGATGATCGCGAAATTGCTCAATGGAAAGCAGGCATCCGCGCCGGCAATCTGTACATCAATCGCGGAACAACGGGTGCCATTGTGTTGCGCCAGCCCTTCGGCGGAATGGGACAAAGCTCGGTCGGCCCCGGCATGAAGGCCGGCGGCCCCAATTACGTAGCTTGCTTCATGGACATTCGCGATGCAGATCGCTCTGCCGAGCCAGCACCGGAAACCGTTCACCACCCCGAGCTCGCCGCACTGGTCTCCCATTTTTCCGCAAGCGACCCGCTGGGTGCGTCACTTCGTCGTGCGTGCGCGAGCTTCGAGCGGGCATGGCGCGACGAGTTCTCGCAAGAGCATGATGTCATGCGTCTTCTGGGGCAGGACAACATCCGGCGCTACCTGCCGCTCCCGGAGATCGTCGTGCGAATCACTCGCGACGACACGCTGTTCGATCAACTCGCCCGCATCGCAGCGGCACGCGTTACCGGCGCCCGGGTGATCGCCTCGTTCGCACCGGATTGTCCCGGCGAGTGGCGTGAGCAACTCGACCACTGGACCGACCCGTGGGCTGGTGGCATCGAATTCCTCGAGGAACCCGACGAGGCGATCCTCGATCACCTGCAGCAGCCGCATGTGCTGCGAATTCGCTATGCAGATCGCGATCGCGTCCCCGATGTCGTTCGCCGCGCCTCGGCAGCGAATGGCAACTGGATCGCGGACGTGCCCGTTGTGAGCGAAGGTCGAGTCGAACTGCTGTGGTACGTGCGCGAACAGAGCATCTCGCACGACTACCATCGCTACGGCAACCTCGGCACTCGCGCCCCCGAACCCCGCCGACCGCTCGTCGTGTAGTTTCAACATCTCAATACGCTCATTCGATCGACGATAACGCGTTGTTCCCGATCGCGCGCGAATCGAAACACACGCTGCGTCGGCGCCGGGCGACATCACGAATAGCGAATCACCATCCATCACGCCACGGCTCGACCCATCCTCCAGCAGACAATCGATCACTTCAGCAACGGCGCCATACGGATGTCGAAATCGCGTTTCGCAATCGCCACGACGATCGTTAACGGGATCGCCACAAGCACAACCGCCAGCACGAATCGCAGGCGACTGCGTTGAGTCGGGATACGCAAGAGGATTGGCAGACCTGCGAGCAAGGGTGCGAGCACCGTCGTGATTCCGGTCGCGGTGGTTACTCGGCCGAAGAAGCGTCCGACGAATACGATTCCGAAAAGCGAGACGACTCCCAAGGACAGTACGGGTGATGACGGCCGCGGAGTCGCTCGCATGCAATTCGCAGCGCCGAAGCCAAGCATCGCGCCGGCGAGAGGCAGACTCGCAGAACCGCCTTTGATGTAGCCTCCCAGAATCACCAGCATGCCGCCGCTCATGATCGACATTGCCAGGGAAAGCGGTACGACTGGCCCCGCACCTGCCGCATCGATGCGGACAACCAACCACCACACGACCGCAACGAACACTCCGCAAAACGCGATGGTCGTAAAGGCCGCCACATGATTCCACTCGTCCTGGACGCCGCGCAAATAGACCGAATCAAACAACAGGATCCACATGCTGAGCAGCGCCCACAACGATCGAAGGAGCGTCATACGCCCAGCCGTAAATGCGGGGAAACGACCCAAACACTCCAGCAACAAGGCACAGGGCAACACGATGACCAGTAAGCGGTCGAGCCCGCTGCGAGGCGGAAAGGCGGGCAAAAGTCGCAGCACTCCGTAGCCGACGATGATGGCAAACGAAATCGCGGCGATGGAGCGAAGCACATTGCGAGCGGATGACTCGTCGGCAGTCAGCGATGACGGAGTTCCAGATCGGCCGAGCCACCAGAACCAAAAGAAACTGGCGGCCGAACTGGCCGCCAGCGTCATGGCAAATCGATACGGATCCGGCATGCGTTAGTTCCGCATCCCGACGCAATCGATGATGATCAGCGCTTCATCGCCAATCAGGCCGATTTGCGTCTTGTCGAAGTTAAAGTCGCTTCGCTTCAGCTTCACTTCGGTCGAGAAGCCGACGCGCTTGGTGCCCCGATTCTCCACTTCCTTGCCGCTGGTCGCCAAGGTGATCGTAATCTGCTTTGTCACGCCGTGCATCGTGAAGTCGCCCGTCACCTCGAATCCATCCTTCACCGGCTTCACGGTCTTGCTCTTGAACTCGATCGTTGGGAATTGCTTGGTATCAAAATAGTCCGGCTGACGCAGGTGCTCGTCACGAGCCTGATTCGCGGTGTCGATGCTCTCTGCCTTAATCGTCAGCGAGAATGTCGACTTGGTCGGATCTTCGCGGTCGAGCGAGAACTTTCCTTCTACCTGGTTGAAGCGACCATGGATCCAGCTAATGTCCATGTAGCGGGCTTTGAAACTGACCGACGAGTGCACCAAGTCATACATGTAGACATCGGCAGCCTGAGCAGCATGGCTGATCGCGGAGACAGCCATAGCCGCAACGAGACTCATCGCGAGTCCCAATCGTGTGCGTTGCATTGATCGATTCCTCCCTAAAGTGAAACATGCTTGCAAAACATTGCGGGGACCTTGCCCCAAATCGCCGACCATCGTACTGGTAGCGCCGGCACAAGTAAAGTCACCGAATCCTGGTCGCGCAGTGCTCGCCCATTCTGCCGGTACTCAACCGTCGAAAAAGCGACGGTTCGCGACCAGCCCAAAGGCTCTGCGTCGATCGCCGACGAGATTGATATTCAACAGACTCCGCGACTACGCAAGGATGCCTTGCACGAGTTCGCCGTGGATATCGGTAAGACGATAATCGCGGCCCTGGAAGCGATAGGTGAGTCGCGTATGGTCCATCCCGAGTAGATGGAGCAGGGTCGCATTGAGATCGTGGACATGCACAGGATCGGCTGCGACGTTAAAACCGAGTTCGTCGGTTTGGCCATGCACGTGTCCGGCCTTCACACCACCACCGGCCAGCCACATGCTGTAGCAGCGGTTGTGGTGATCGCGGCCATCCGTTCCCCCTTGCACCATCGGGGTACGACCAAATTCACCGCTCCAGATGACGAGCGTGTCTTTCAATAGACCTCGCTGCTTCAAATCTTTCACCAGTGCCGCACTGGCCTTTTCCGTTTCTCCCGCGTTCTTCTTCACATCGGCCGCCAAATTGCCGTGCTGATCCCAGGCCTCGTGGAACAGTTGCACGAACCGCACACCACGCTCAATCAAACGCCTCGCCAACAGACAGTTCCGCGCGTAATTCGCCTCTTTCGGATCTTTGATGCCGTACATCGCCAGCACTTCGGGCGACTCGTTGCGCAAGTCCATCAACTCGGGCGCACTCGTCTGTAACCGATACGCCATTTCATAGCTCTGGATCCGCGCGGCGATCTCCGGATCGCCCGCCGCCTTAAGTCCCAGATCATTCAAACGGTTGAGCGCATCCAGCGACGCACGCTGGCTCTCATCGTCGATCCCCTTGGGGTTCGACAAGTACAGCACGGGGTCACCTGAGTTTCGAAACGGAATGCCGCCATAAACCGTGGGCAGGAAGCCGGCTCCGTAATTGCTCGCACCACCGCTCGTGCCCTTCGCACTCGTCAACACCACAAACCCCGGCAAGTCGGTCGACTCGCTGCCCAAGCCGTAGAGCGTCCAGGAACCGAAACTGGGACGTCCAAATTGCGACGACCCCGTGTTCATCATGATCTGAGCCGGAGCGTGGTTCACGGCATCGGTGTGCAAGGACCGCACGAGGCAAATGTCGTCGGCGATCTCGCCGATACTTGGCAGCACTTCACTCAGTTCCATCCCGCATTTACCGTACGGTTGAAACTTGTATTTGGGCCCCAACAGCGCGGAGTTCGGATTAATGAACGCGGCGCGATAGCCTTTCAGCAGATCGGCGGGCGGCAATTGACCGTTTCGTTTGGCAAGTTCCGGCTTGGGATCGTAGAGTTCCAGTTGGCTCGGGCCGCCGGCGTTAAACATGTAAATCACACGTTTCACCTTCGCCGGAAAATGGGACGGCCGGGGTGCCAGGGGACCGCTTTTCGTTCCCGTCGCATCGGCGGGTGCGGCGAAGCCGTCCTTTGCCAACAGCGCGTGCGCGGCGATTCCGGCCAACCCGACGCCGCATTCGCGGAAGAACCAACGGCGACTTAAAAACCGGGCGCGGGCCAAGGGCAATTCTGATTGCAGATTCATGTCAAGTTTCCGTAGCGGATGTTCTGATGAGCTTGATGCTTTTCGGTTCACGTACGTTGCCGACGTTGGTCAACTTTCGACGCACTAGTTCAACGTACTAGTTCTTCGAGATCGTTTCGTCGAGATTCAACAGCACTCGCGCGACGAGCGTCCAGGCGGCGGCATCCTGCGGCGTTGCATTCGGCGGCAACTCGGGCAATTTCGCAGGATCGCCCGTCGTGATCTCTCGCGGATTCAACCACCCATCGGCGATGCGCTTGCGACGCGAATCCAGGAGTTCCCGTACCGCAGCAATTTCGTCGCCCGTCGGCATTCGCGATGCGCAGAGCAAGAACGCGTACTCGGTTCGCTTCACATCATCGCCGCCACCTTCACGAAGAATACGGAGAGCCAGGCCCTGAGCTGCCTCGACAAATACCGGTTCGTTCAGCCCGGTAAGCGCAGCGAGCGGCGTGTTGGACCGCACCCGCCGCGCACACGCAAAATCTCCGTTCGGGGCATCGAAGGTCGACATCACGGGATCGGGCATCGATCGCTTGCGGAACCCGTACACCGTGCGGCGATATCGATCGGGGCCTTGCGCCGGCTTCCAGTAGCTCGGGTACGTGTAGTTGTAATCGAGCACATTCTGGGGCACCGGCGGAATCACTCCTGGACCGCCCATCTTCGTCGAGAGTAAGCCCGACACCGAAAGCGCGATGTCGCGTACCACTTCGGCCTCTGCGCGAAAACGCGGCCCACGCGCCAGCAAACGATTCTTCGGATCCCGCTCCTGAAGCATCGGGGGAACCTGCGAACTCTGCTGATAGGTCGCACTCGAGACGATCGTTCGAATGAGATGCTTGTGACTCCAACCATGCTCCATAAAATCGACAGCCAGCCAATCGAGCACCTCGCGGTATTCCGGGGTCGGTGCGCGGGTTCCAAAATCCTCGGAAGTCTCCACAAGTCCCTCGCCGAAAATCGCCTGCCATACACGGTTCACGGCCACGCGAGCCGTCAATGGCGATCTTTCATCGGCCAGCCAGCGAGCTAAGCGGAGCCGGTCGGGTGCATTCGCTTCCGGAATCGGATGCAGCGCCACCGGTACCAGCGTGCCCACCGCATCACGAGGCTGATCCCAGTTTCCGCGATCGAGCAGGTGCGTTACACGCCGATTCAACGGCTCACGCTCCGCTAAATGAAGAATCGACGTCAACGCATTGGGGTATGACTTCCACTGCGCCTCAATCTGATCGGTGTAGGTTTGCAATTCAGGCCGGCTCGTCCGCCACGCGGCGAACAAAGCTGCCTGCTGCGCGGCAGCACGCTGATTCACGGGAGTTTCCAAAGCAAGGATTGCATCATGTGCTACCGCGGGAGCGGCAGGGGCCGGTTGTCGCGTGATGCTAAGGCGACCGCAGCCGAGCATGTCGCCCATCTTCAGCGCGATCTTGATTTGCGTGCCGGGCGGAACGTCCAGCGGCTTTTCGAATTGCATGACCGCGACCGACGATTGATTACGTCGACCGACACCGCGATCAGCACGCCAGGAGGTATCGTCCTTGCCATCGATCAGATACGCCACCGGCCCTTTCGCGTTCTTGCCATCCGGCTGTTTTTGATCGGGCTCCGAGAAATCGGACGTCGCATTCACCAAAGCAAGCTTTTCCCAATCTTTCGCGTCCGGCCGCTTCATGAACACTTCGAGCTCATTGATCACCCACGTGCCGACACCGCTTCGTCCGGGACCTCGATGCGGCAAGTCACCATGATTTAACGCCTCTAATCGCAGGCCGGTGACGCCCTTCAGGTCGGGCGAGGCGATCATGAAGATGTCTGCACTCGTATGGCCGCGCATGAGCAACGATTTGTCGGCCTCCTGCGTTGGATGATTCAGACCACTCACGCTTCCCAATTCCGTGGCAATCAGCGGCTCCCATGCGATCTGCTGCTTTCGCAACTCCGCCTCCCAAGCCTCGTATTCCTGCATCCATGCGGGACGATCTTTTTTAAGCTGCTCCTCAATACGGGCAATCTCCTGGCGAATCCGGGTGATCTGACCCTGCTGTTCGCTCGTGTAGACCCACGACTGGGCCTCGTACGCATTGTTGATCGCGGCAAACATTCCGTAGTACTCGGCCTGCGTAATCGGATCAAATTTGTGCGAGTGGCATTGAGCGCACTGCGTGGTAAGTCCGAGCACCGCCTTGCCCAGGCAATCCATGCGATCGAACATTTCGACCATGCGAAACTGCTCCGGCACGATCGCGCCTTCTTCATTGATCATGCTATTGCGGAGAAACCCCGTGGCGATCATTTGATCCTGCGAAGCGTTCGGCAGCAGATCGCCGGCGATCTGTTCGATCAAGAACTGGTTGTACGGCATATCGGCATTGAACGCGTTAATTACCCAATCCCGCCAAGCCCATTGTTCGCGCATCAAATCTTTCTCGTAGCCGTTCGTGTCGGAGTAGCGGGCGGCATCGAGCCAATGGCGAGCCCACTTCTCACCGAATCGCTCGCTCTTGAGCAGCTTCTCGACCGTCGCGGCGTATCCCTGCTTCATGAAATCGGCTAGATCTTGAGGCGATGGCGGCAGACCGATTAGATCGAGATACAGGCGTCGGCAAAGTGCGGACGGAGAAGCCGGCAGCGAGGCGTTCAACTTTAACACACACAGTTTTGCAGCGACGAATGCGTCGATCGGATGACCTTCGACCGGACCGGGCCGAGGCAATTTGCGTGGAGCGGTAAACGCCCAATGCTCTTCGAACACGGCGCCTTCGGCGACCCAGCGTTGGAGCGACTCGATTTGCTGCGGCGTCAACGGCTTTTTCTCACTTGATGGCGGCATGACTTCGCTGGCGTCAGTCGAGGTGATGCGCCGAATCAGTTCGCTCAACTCGGGTTTGCCCGGCACAATGGCGGCCTTACCCGACTCGCCGCCCTTCAGCGCTCCATCACGTTGGTCCAGTCGCAACCCGCTTTCGCGCTTCGCCATATCCACGCCGTGGCACTGCGTGCAATGCTCCGCCAGGATCGGGCGGATATCCCGCTGAAAATCAACCGTTTCGGCGGATACAGAATCGGCTGAGAGACCAATCAGCAGACTCATCAGAACCAACGTCGATGCCGCGGTTGTCCAGGCACTCGCCGGATCGATTCGCCGCAAGGGCACAATTCGAATCAATGCATTCTTGTTCATGGCAGGTTTTTCTTCGCGTGAAAGAATAAGTCGCGAAAGGCGTGCGGACCGTCGTTATCGCGCGAGGTCCGTGGCCCCATTATAACCAGCTTCCCACAGGGCCTGAACCGCGCTCAGACCATTCTCGCGTCCATGAAAGAACTCGGCAAGACTTAGGCCAGTAGCGGGTGCAGCACGTTCCCGTGGACGTCGGTCAAGCGAAAGTCCCGG